>JBBISQ010000012.1:0-31299 GCA_037441155.1 Candidatus Fraserbacteria bacterium | reverse complement strand
TTCTTTGTGCAATCTGTCTCTGCCACGCAAGAATTTGCTTTTGCCAAAACTCAATCAACATCCAGCGCGGACGCTTGAGCTCCTCTTCAATCTTCTGGCGATGCTCCTCAATTCGCTCTTGCCAGCTTTCAATGGCTTTCAGGTCGCGCTTCTTCTTGCCCATTAAATTCTAATGCATCACCACGCAGAAGTCCAAGCCCTTCAGTTCTAGAGGTTTAGAATTGTCCGGTGCGTGCACGACCATCCGCCCGCGCTCAAAGTAGGGCAGAATCTTCTGATAGCGCGGCGGCGCCCCGGCAAGCTCGGCCATCTCCCGCTCCATCCCCAACAGAATCCGCGTGCTGATCTGCGCCAGCACCGTCTCGTTGACGTCCTGCGGGCTCTGCGTGATGAGCACTAACGCTAAGCGATGCTTGCGCCCTTGCTTGGCAGCTTTAATAAACTTGTCAACGATAATGCGATCTTGTTGGGTCTGGTCTTTCGTAAAATAGCGATGAGCTTCATCCACGACGAGCACAATCGGGAATTTTTCGATCCTTCTGCCCCAGTCGGTCGGCGCACTCTTCAGTTTTGCGTCGGCGATCATCGAGAGAATCGCTAAGACGACAATCCTCTCGGCGTCGGGACTCAAATGCTTCGTCGCGAAGACACTCACGACGTCTTCAGCAAAGATATCGCTGTAGAGCTGGGTGAGGGGATTGGCCCCTTGATCAAAGATTCGAGCAAACTGCGGACGATCCACACGACGCTGCAACGCCTGAAAGGTCGCGGGATGGATGCGCCCGTTCTTCTTGTATTCCTCAAGGGTACCGGGGTTGTCCACAAACTCCAAGAATTCTTTATACGTGCCGTGCTCGCGCTGATAGAAGAAGTCGCGCACCAGTTGCACTAACGAGACGTATTGGTTTTCGTCAAGCTCGCCGCCTGCGATCAGATACGGAAAGTCGCGCACCAGCTCAAACGGGATCGTGAAATTTGTATATTTGGGGCAGCCCGTATAGCGCGGCTCGCCCTCGACCGCCGCGTAGACCGTCAGCTTCTCTTTGATCCCCCCGAACTTCACCCCATGCCCAAAGAGCATCTCCTGGTCTTCTTTGGTGAGATAGGGGTTGTCCTCCCGCATCTTCCAATATTCGTTCTCCGGGTCAATGATGACGATACAGGGCTTGCGCTGCTCCCCGCCACGCCGCTCCATGGGGTAGACCGAGCCCACGACCTGACGCAAGAAGTTTTTGGCGACGTGGGTCTTGCCGCGCCCGCTCATCCCCGCGATCAGCACGTGCATAAAAATCATAGGGTCGCCGGTCTTCTTCTCGTCATTGATGAGATAGTACGGCACGTATTGTTTCTGCCGGGTCTGGATGGGTTCGCCGTTGACAGCAACATATCCCAGAAAGAGCCCGGAGTCGGGTATGTCTAACCCGATCTTGACTTCGTCTTCACTGGTCACTTTGCGCACGATCGTATTGGGCTTGGGGATGTAGCGGACTTCGAGGGCTTGGTGCTCCGGGCCGATCATCGAGATGGGATTTAGGAGGGCCGTCTCGATGTAGTCATCTTCGCCAAGGCGGTCCGCCCCGATAAAGACGTGCACCTCGCTCATGTCGTCGAGAGCGTCGCGCTTGCGATAGCAAAGCTGCTCGACGCTCGCGAAGATTTTATAGTCTTTATAGCCCAGAGGGATGACGACGTAATCCCCAAGGGCCAGCTCGTTGCGCTTCTCTTCGGGGAGATAGACCTCGATATGGGTCTTCTTGTCTTCGGTGGCGATAGAGAGCTCTTCGGCGATGCAGATTCTCCCGATCTCGTCTGGGCCAAGGGTGAGCGCTCCTTGGGGAGAAACCGGTGAGGGAGCGAGGGTCGGCTGAATCTTGAGCTTGCGTTCCAGTTCTACCTGATCGGCCATCTCGGACCACTCCTTCTCGCCCTCCATTAGAGTCAGAAATGGGGCTCTTGTCAAGCCACCGTGTCCTCTTGTGGTTATAGACCGAGGGAGCGCTCCATGAGCTTTTGGAGCGTGTGCCATTTCCGGCGTGCACACGGAGGGAAGCGTCCTGTGCGCTCATAGAACTCTCTCAAAAACGCCCGCGTCTTGGGCTCGCTGGGATACCCCCAGCCTATGTCTCCATACTCGTGTCGCAATCTGTCAATCGCCCGATCACGGGAGACTTTAGCTATGATCGAAGCGGCGCTCACCACAGGGTAAGTCGCGTCGGCCCTGTTCTCCGCAACGAGATCAAACAGGTGAGCACCCACTCTCTCGCGCAAGGCTTGAGTGAACCTCTCGCGGGCCGCAGGCCCGACAGGCAAGTCCAGATAGACGCGCTCCGCCTTGCTCTCTCGTATGATCTGCCCCATCGCACGCAGCTCGACTTCTGTCAGGTTCTCCTCCAAATCGCTGGGGCCAATCTCTATAAGTATGATGCGTTGCGCGACGTGTTCAATCTCAGCAGCCAGTCGTTCGCGCGCGCGGCGCGTCAACCGTTTGCTGTCGCGCACTCCAAGCTCGCCAAGAACTCTCACCTGCTCTTGGGAGGCCACGACACCCGCGACGACCAACGGCCCGATCACACAGCCCCGCCCCGCTTCATCGAGCCCCAGAACCGTTTGCATAGATACTCGCTCAGTTTATACAATTCACCCTGTCAGAGCAACACGAGTCACCAGGGAAAGGATATGAAGATGCAGAAGAAGCTCTTCGTGCTCAGCCTTGACGGAACACCCTATACGCTGCTCCACGGCGCTCTGGATCGGTTGCCCACTCTGAAAGAGCTCTTTGCCCAGGGCTCTTTCGTCCAGATGGACTCCGTGATCCCAACGATCTCCTCCGTAGCGTGGGCTACCTTCGCCACCGGGGTCAACCCTGCCAAACATAATATCTTCGGGTTTGTCGATCTCGACACACAGATGCATTTCTGTATCCCCAACGCGCGTTTCCTCAAGGCCCTCCCCCTCTGGCAGCGCCTGACTGCCCTCGGCCTGCGCTCGATCTGGCTGAACCTGCCCATCACCTATCCCCCCGATCCCATCAATGGCGTGATAGTCTCTGGGTTCTTGTGCACCCAGCTTGAAGAGGGCGTGGAGCCACCGATTCTTGTGCCCACGCTCCAAAAACTGAACTATATCATTGACGCCGATCCCGCGCGCGCCTACACCGACCCCGACGGCTTTCTCGCCGAAATCTTCACAGCCCTCGATGGCCGACGCCACCTGACTTGGCACCTTCTCGAAAACGAGCCCTGGGATTTCTTTCTCCTGCATATCATGGAGACCGACCGGCTGCATCACTTTTTCTGGGATGCTCAAGACGATCCGCAGAACCCCTACTACGCTGCGTTCTGGAGGCTGTACGGCGAGATAGACCGCTTCGTCGGAGAATTACTCGAGAGACTCCCCAAAAACTGCGAGCTGGTCCTGCTCTCCGATCACGGCTTCTGCAGCATAGATCACGAGGTCGAGCTCAATCTCTTTCTGCAAGAGCGCGGCTTTCTGACGTTCCGCAACGGAGCCCCTCAAGACTTCAGCGACGTGCACCCCCGCACGCGTGCCTACGGGCTTGTCCCCGGTCGGCTCTACGTGCGAGACCGCGCTTATGAGCAGACCCGCCATGAGCTGATGGAAGCCCTCGGCGATCTCAAGGACCCCCATACCCAGAGACCCGTCATTGAACGAGTCTACCGGCGCGAGGAGATCTACGCCGGCCCACAGCTCTCCCGCGCTGCCGATCTCATCGCTGTGCCCCACAAGGGGTTCGACCTGAAAGCTCGGCTCGGCGCCACCCAGCTCTTCACCAAGACCCGTCTCCAGGGGATGCACACGTTCGACGACGCGTTTCTCTTCGTGCGCGGTCACGCCCTCAAAACTTCAGCAAGACCTCAACTGATAGATCTCGCCCCAACGCTCTACGCCCTCCTTGGGCTCCCCCAGCCCCCAGACTTTGAGGGGCGCAATCTCCTATGAGATTTCTTATCTACTCTAAAGCCCTCTACTCGAGCTGGGTCTACTACAGCCCGGATCGCATCGCGTTCGACGCGGGCGAAGGCATCAGCACCATGCTGGGCAATAAGGTCTTTGCGATTGAGCGCGTCTTCCTCTCCCACGGCCACGCCGATCACATCACCGGGCTCATCGGGTTAGTGAACATTCGCAACACCGGCATGGGCGACACCGAAAAACCCCTCACGGTCTACTATCCCCAGGGCAACTGGCGCATCCTCGAGCTCATCGCGTATATTCAGAAGACCAACCGACGCTTGCGATACCCCCTCAAATGGGTCCCGCTGGGCGTCGGCGACCGGGTCGCGCTCTTCTCCGGACAGTGCGACCGCTTTGTCGAAACGTTCAAAGTCGTCCACTCCGAGAACGAGATCTCGCTGGGGTATACTGTCGTGGAGCAACGCAAGCGCTTGAAGGCGCAATACCGTGATCTGCCGCAGTCGGAGATCGTGAAGCTCGTCCGCCAGGGGAAGAGAGAAGAGATCTCTGAAACGTATCTGAAAAAGCTTGTCTCGTACGGGGGGGATTCTGTAGCCCTCGACCCCGCCGATATCGCGGACACAGATATTCTCTTACACGACTGCACGTTCTTGACAGAAGAGGAGCGCGAGGACTATAAGCACGCCACGCTCTCCGAAGCATTGGAGGTCGCCCTGCGCGCCCAGGTGCACGAGGCGTTCCTCGCTGTGCACATCAGCTCACGGTATAAACAAAAGCTCAAAGAGATCGAGGAACGGCTGATGCGCGAGCACCCGAAGCTGCCGTTTAAAGTGGTCTTTGTGCCGCCGGGGAAGCTCTTTCGCTATGAATAGTTACGAGATCTCGACGACGTGGTTGCGTTCGTCCACGTGGACGATGCGCGGTTTATGCTGTTGCGCTTCGGCAGGATCAAAGCTCGCATACGAGAGGATGATGATGAGATCGCCTGGTGCGCCCCAGCGGGCCGCCGCCCCGTTGAGCTGCACCACACCCGACCCTGCCGGCCCCGCGATCACATAGGTCTGAAGCCGAGACCCGTTGTTGATGTTGACGACGTCCACCTTCTCAAACGGCGCAAGCCGCGCGGCCTCCATCAAGAGGCTATCGAGCGTCAGACTGCCCTCATAGTGCAGGTCCGTCGCGGTGATCGTCGCTCGATGGATCTTCGATTTCAAGAGTTCAATATGCACGCTCTTATCTTAAAGCGTCTTTGAGCACCATGCAAGATGCTCCCTAGAGCTGTCAGAAGGGCCTCGGTTGCAGGGTATAATACAAATATGATAAGATACCTATCACTAACGACCAAAGAGATTTAGGGTTATGTGGAGTTTCATCATCCGGCGCGTCTTGTACATGATCCCGCTGCTCTTTATTATCTCCGTTGTGGCTTTCACAGTCGTTAAGCTGCAGCCGTCCGATCTGGTCGCCCAGTGGAAGTTCAATCCCAGCATCGGCCAGGAGCAATTAGAAAGTTTAATTAAACAATTCGATCTCGACAAGTCCCCGGTCACCCAGTATATCAGTTGGATTCGCAATATCTTCACGAGGGGCGACTGGGGCTTCTCGTTCTTCAACAAAGTCCCCGTGCTCGACTATCTCTTTGGCAACGGGAACTTGCTCTACAGCATGATCATCATCTTTGTGACGATGGTCTTCACCTGGGCGATTGCCATTCCCATTGGGATCTACTCGGCGACTCACAAATACTCCATCTTGGATCACTTTTTGAACTTCATGGGGTTCTTAGGGCTGTCTATCCCTAACTTTCTCTTGGCGGTGCTTTTTCTCCAGCTCATGGTTACCGTGCTGAACGTGGGGAGCTGGTGCAGCTATGACTGGTTGCGCCCGGTCGTGCAGTTCTTCCGCCCCGGGATCGAGTGTCGGCCAGGGGAGGGGCTGGGCGTGGGAATGCTCTTCGATCAAGAGTACCTGACGGCAGACTGGAGCTGGGAGAGGCTGCGCAATTTCATCTGGCACCTCTGGCCGGTGGTGATCGTCGTGGGCACGGCGAACATTGCCGCTCTGATTCGCTATATGCGCGCCAATCTCTTGGACGTCCTGGGGCAGCCGTATGTGCAGACTGCCCGTGCCAAGGGGCTCTCCGAGCGCGTCGTCATCTATAAACACGCCGTGCGCAACGCTATCAACCCCTTGGTGAGCATGTTGGGATTTTGGATCCCCCTGATGTTCGAAGGGATGCTGGTCACCTCCGCCGTGATGAACCTGGGGACGGTCGAGCTTGCCTACTACAACGCCCTGCAAACGCAAGACCAGTGGGTTATCATGAGCGGGCTGCTCTACTTCGGCGGCATTCTTCTCATCGGAAATCTGCTGTCGGATATCTTGCTTGCCGTGGTAGACCCGAAGATTCGCTATGAATAATGAAGAGACTCTGAAAACAACCAAGACCATCGAGCACGTGCCGGAAGTCCACCCCGTCTCCCAGTGGCGCCTGATCTGGCGGCGCTTCAAACACCATAAGATTGGGCTCATCGGCACCGCGATCATCCTACTCTTCTATCTAGTCTTCGTGGGACTAGCGGAGTTCATCGCGCCGTATAACTATAATAACGAGCACCGGGAATTCGGCTACGTCCCGCCGATGATCACGAAGATACGCTTCTGGGACAAGAACGGCAACTTCTCGTTTAAGCCGTTCGTCTACGGATTGAAGAAGTGCCAAGTCTATTTAAACCCCTTGACCAACGAGCGGACCTGCGAGGACAACCCGGCCTTCCTCTTCCAGCCCGGCCAGTACATGTGGATGGAGGACACGGACTACAAATGTACCATCGAGCTGTTTGTCCAGGGCGAACCCTATCGTTTCTGGGACCTATGGCGCACCGATATCCATCTCTTTGGGGTGCGCCAGGAGGGCGTTCCCTTCGACCCCTATATGATAGATAAATCCCCTTGCCAGCTCTTTCTCTTTGGGTCGGACAAACTGGGCTACGACATTTTCTCTATGACGTTGGTCGGGGGAAAGATCTCGCTCATCATTGGGCCAATCGTCATTGTCATTGCGTTTCTCGTGGGGATTCTGCTTGGGGGCATTTCGGGGTATTACGGGGGCGGTATAGACACGTTCATCCAGCGGGTGATCGAGATCTTCATGGCCTTGCCGCGCTTGGCACTGCTGCTGGCGCTCTCGCTGATTCTATCAGCCAATAAGCTCTATGGCATGGCGACGTTCTGGGGGATCGTGGTCATTCTCTCTCTGGTGAGCTGGGCGCCGCTGGCGCGCGTCATCCGCGGGCAGTTCCTAGCCCTGCGCGAGTCGGAGTTCATCGCGGCGGCTCAAGCGATCGGGAGCGGAGACCTGCGGGTGATCCTCAAGCACATCCTTCCCAATACTATGAGCTATCTGGTCGTCGCCGCGACCCTCACTGTTCCCAATCTGATCATCCTGGAGAGCACGCTCAGCTTCCTGCGCCTGGGGATTCGCGCCCCGCTCACAAGCTGGGGGGTCCTGATGCAAGAAGCTTGGTCCACGAGCGTCATCCAAAACTACCCGTGGTTTTTGATCCCCGGGATCTTCATTGTGCTGTCGGTGCTGGCGTTTAATTTCATGGGCGACGCCCTCCGCGATGCCGTCGACCCCTTCACCGTGACCGGCGTCAAAGAAGAGCCAACCTAAGTGCGCGCTGCCGTCACTCCCGCCGGGGACAGATCGCGGGAATCACTTGATTTTTTCCGCATTTTTGAGTATTATTCTGTGTCGACACCTTCCAAGGGGGAATATATGCCAGAACGGATCGAGCGAACTTATATAGAAGACGAGATGCGTGAGTCGTATATTAACTACGCGATGAGCGTCATCCGCGGGCGAGCCATCCCCGACGTGCGCGACGGCCTAAAACCCGTGCAGAGAAGAATTCTCTACGGAATGTATCAGCTCGGGCTGATGCCCAATAGACCCCATAAAAAATCTGCACGAATCGTCGGCGAAGTGATGGGCAAGTACCATCCCCACGGCGATCAAGCCGTCTACGATACGATGGTCAACATGGCCCAAGAGTTCTCATTTCGGTACCCGCTCATTGACGGCCAGGGCAACTTCGGCAGCATCGACGGCGACGAGCCAGCCGCGATGCGCTACTGCGTGACCGGGGATGCCCTGATCGCTACGCGCACAGGTTTAGTACGGATCGCTGATCTGGGAAGCTCTTCCGCGGGGAATGATCAAGAGATCAATATTGAGATATTAGCTCGTGATGGCCGGATCCAGCGGGCCAGCCGCTGGTTCGATTGCGGCCTCCACCCCACACTCAGGGTACGCACCCGCAGCGGTTATGAGCTCACCGGCACTTATAATCACCCTGTGCTCACCTGGGGGAAGGACTCCCACGGCCACCCCGGCTTCCGCTGGAAGACCCTTGATGCCCTGAAAGTAGGCGATTATCTCGTGCTCGATCGCACGTCCGATCGCTTCTGGCCCCAAGATCCCCTCGAGGTGACCGCGTATCATCCTCAAATCCCCGAAGGGTCGCGCACCAAAGCCCATGCCTTGCCTTCCCATCTCGATGAAGACTTAGCGTTTCTGCTGGGAGCCCTCGTAGCCGAGGGGACTATAGCACAAAAGCGCTTGGAATTCACGGCGACGCCAGGAGCCCTGGCGGAGCACTTCCAGCAGAGGTGGAGCAGGGTCTTTCCCACGTGCCGCCTGCACGTCTTCTCTCGAAAGCCTACAAGTTATGGGCGCAAGCCGTTCTTCCAAATGCAAGTGGTCAGCCAGCACGTCGTGCAGTTCTTGCACAACTTGGGGCTGGAGCCGTGTCGTTCTCAGGAGCGCGAGCTGCCTACCCTCATCTTGCGCTCCCCCAAGCGGGTCGTCGCGGCCTTTCTGAGGGCGTACTTTGAGGGCGATGGAGCGGTCGAGCGTTCTGGGCGAAGTCTTCTGCGCGTGAGCGCCCATTCCGCTAGTCCCATCTTACTTAAGCAGCTCCAGGTGCTCTTGCTGCGCTTCGGCATTGCCAGCCGTCTGCGCTCCAGCAGAGATAAGACTCTTCGGTTGCTGATCACTGGTCGAGAGAATCTCGAGCGATTCGCTCAATCTATCGGGTTCATCTCACCAGAGAAGACCCGGGCTTTGCAAGAAATTCTCCGATGCTTCTCAGGAAGAGCCCTGTCGCGCACGGATTTTGTGCCCTTTCTGGCAGAATTTGTTCGTGCCCGTGCCCAGTGCGATCTGAAGTGGCTCACGAAGCATAACTTCGACCGGCTGGCGCGGTTGCCTGATGCTTGGCCTCGTCTCCAGCTCGCCCTGACCCCTTCAGCTCTAGCTCTCCTCAACCCCTTGATGAGGCGAGAGTATCTCTTTGAACCTGTGGTGAGCATCGAGCCCTCCGGTCTTCAGCGAGTCTATTCGATACGCGTCGAGAGCACGTGCCATTCATTCTGGGGGAACGGCTTCATCAATCACAACACCGAAGCCCGCCTCGCCCCCATCGCTGAAGAATTTTTAGCCGAAATCGAAGAGAACACGGTCGACTTCGTGCCCAACTTCGACGACTCTCTGACAGAACCCGTCGTCCTGCCGGCCAAGGTCCCGAACTTGCTCATCAACGGGTCGTGGGGGATCTCCGTGGGCATGACGACCCAGATCCCTCCGCATAACCTGGCCGAAGTCGTCGACGCTTTAATTCATCTCATTGAGAAGCCCGACGCTCCCCTCGAGGAGCTTCTGCAGTATATCAAAGGGCCGGACTTCCCCACCGGCGGGATCATCTTAGGGCGCCAGGGGATCGAAGAGGCCTATCGCACCGGTGAGGGGAAGCTCAAAGTGCGGGGCGTCGCCCGCATCGAAGACCATAGCATTATTATCTCGGAAATCCCATTCCAAGTGCGAAAATCTACGCTTGTCGAGTCCATCGCTAATAAAGTGCGCTCTGGAGAGATTGACGAGATCTCAGATCTCCGAGACGAGTCCGACCGCGACGGGATCAGGATCGTCGTCGAACTCAAGCGCGGTAGCAACCCGCAGCTCGGGCTGAGCAAGCTCTATAAGTACACCCCGCTCGAATGGACCTTCGGCGCGAACTTCTTAGTCATCGTTGACGGCAACCCCAGAAAATTAGCTCTCAAAGAGCTGCTCTATTATTTCTTGGCCCATCGGCGCGAGGTCGTCCGCAGGCGCACCCAATTCCGACTGAACGCCGCGCAAGAGCGCGCCCATCTCTTGGAGGGGATGCTCAAAGCCATTGAGAGCCGCGACGAGATTATAGCATTGATCAGCAAATCCAAAGATGCCGCGCACGCTATGGAAGCGTTGCAGAAGAAATTCAAACTCTCTGAGAAGCAAGCCGACGCAATCTTGAAGATGCAGCTGCGACGCTTTACAGCGCTCGAGAGCAACGAACTCCAAGAAGAGTACAAAGAGAAGCAAAAAGCGATCAAAGAGTACAAAGAGATCCTAGCTAGTCCGCAGAAGCTCGATAGTATCATTAAAGACGAGCTCTTAGCGCTCAAGAAGAAGTACAGCGACGCGCGGCGCACTCAGATCGTCGCGGACTTCGACGGCAGCGACACGTTCAGCGAAGAGGCGCTTATCCCCGATACAGATTTGCTGATCAGCGTCAGTGTGAAGGGCTATGCCAGCGCCCCTAAAGAAGAAGCCTACAGAAAACAACAGCGCGGGGGCAAGGGCATCTTGGTGATGAGGCTGCGCGAGGGCGACGCTATGAAGCGCGTCTTCACCTGCCATGCCAAAGACGATCTCTTGGTCTTCAGTAAAGCCCACAAAGCATATAAATTAAAAGCCTATCAGCTCTACTCGGAGCGGCGCGACGTCAAGGGTGAAAATTTAAGGAACTTCATCGCCATGGAGCCGGACGAAGAAGTCTGCGCCATGCTGCCCTTGCACACCGACGGCACCGAGCATCGCTATTGTTTAATGGCAACCGCCCAGGGGATTCTCAACCGCAACGAGTACGCGGACTTCTATAATGCGCACACCAGCGGGATTTTAGCGATCAACGCCGAGCCGGGCGATTATATCGTGGACGCCGCGATCTCCAAGGGGACCGGCGAAGTCATCCTAGCGAGTGCTCAGGGGATGACCATTCGCTTCAGGGAGGAGCTCGCTCGATGCACCGGTCGGCCCAGCAAGGGCGTCATCGGGATGAGGCTCAATGACGGGGATCGGCTCGTGGGGCTGGTCACGCTCGAACCCGGCGACCCCGAAGACAAGCTCTTATTAGTGACAGAGAACGGCTACGGCAAGCGCACCCCGCTAGAAGAGTTCCCATCCCAAGGGCGCGGAGGCAAGGGCGTGCTGGGGATCAAAGTCGACGAGAAGACCGGGCTTGTCGTGGCCATCGAAAAAGTGAGAGGCGACGACGAGATCATGGTCACAACGCTCAACGGGAAGATCATTCGGATATCTGCGGGAGAGGTGCGCATCGTGGGGCGCTACGCCAAGGGCGTCAAGCTCATAGATTTAGATGAAGGCGATAAGGTTGTCTCCGTCGTGCGCTACGTGCCGGGGAAGAACGGTGAGCCATGCGCCCAAGAATCGGGCTCGAAGTCCATGCCCAGCTCTTGACCAAGACCAAGCTCTTCTGTAGCTGCTCGGCGGACTATTTTGGTGCGCCGCCCAACGCGCATACGTGCCCCGTCTGCTTGGGGATGCCTGGGGCGCTGCCCGTGCTCAACGAGCGAGCCGTCGAGTATGCGCTCAAAGCCGCGCTCGCCCTGCACTGTGAGATCCCGCCGCGCTCGACCTTTGCCCGAAAGAACTATTTCTATCCCGATCTGCCCAAGGGGTATCAGATCTCGCAGTTTGATGAGCCCTTAGCTGTTGGGGGCTATCTCGATCTGCCCACGGGCAAGCGCGTCCGCATCCGGCGTGTCCACCTCGAAGAAGACGCGGGCAAATTGGTGCACACCGAAGACGGCGCTACGCTCGTAGACCTCAACCGCGCGGGCGTCCCGTTGATCGAGATCGTCAGCGAACCCGATCTCAGCTCCCCCCAAGAGGCGCGGCTCTACATGGAAGAGCTGCGCAGGGTGCTGCGCTATCTCGGAGTGTGCAGCGGCGACATGGAGGAGGGCTCGCTGCGCTGCGACGCCAATATCTCCGTGAGCTCCAACGCGGAGCTAGGCACGAAGGTCGAGATCAAGAATATGAATTCTTTTCGGGCAATCGAAGAGGCGCTGCAATTCGAAGTGGAGCGTCAGCGGGGGATTCTGGAGCGCGGCGGCACCGTGCACCAAGAGACGCTGCTGTGGAACGAGAAGACGGGCAAGACAGAAATTATGCGCAGCAAAGAAGAATCTGAAGACTATCGCTACTTTCCAGACCCGGATCTTATGCCGGTGCAGATAGATGAAACATGGCGATGGCGAGTGATGCAGTCGCTGCCGGAGCTTCCGGCACAGAAGCGCGCCCGCTGGGCCAAAGAATATCAGCTCCCCGAGTACGATATCGCGGTGCTGACCGACGAGCGCCCTCTTGCTGAGTATTTTGAAGCCGTCGTCAGGCTCCACAATCAGCCCAAGGAAGTGAGCAACTGGATGATGTCGGAGCTGTTGCGCTTGGTCAAAGGGAGTCAGACGACGGAGATCCCCTTACCCCCAGAGCATTTTGCGCAGGTCCTGCAGATGGTCAGCGCGGGGCGGATTAACCGCACGGTCGCTAAAGAGGTGCTCGAAGAATCTTGTCGGACGGGCAAAGCCCCGGAGGAGATCGTGCGCACGAAGGGGCTTGCGCAGATCTCTGACGAGGGGGCCTTGGCCGAGATCATAGCAAGAGTTTTAGCAGAGCACCCCAAAGCCGTGGCGGACTTCAAGTCCGGCAAGGAAGCAGCGCTCGGCTTCTTACAGGGCCAAGTGATGAAGGCAACTCAAGGGAAAGCAGATCCCACAAAGACGCGCGAAGTGTTATTGCGCACGCTCCGCGAGTGAGCCGGACGAACCCCTTGCCCGCGACTGATCTCGATCTGAAATGTGCGCCCCTTCAGCCCTGAGCGGATGACTGCGACAGCCGCGTCAAGATCCATCTTCGGTCCGCACGTGAAGATATCTATCGCCGCGTAGCCGTACTCCGGCCAGGTGTGGATCGTCAGATGCGATTCGGCGATGACAACGACGCCGCTGACACCATAGGGGCTGAAGTGATGAAAGACGCTCTCGATGACCGTCGCCTGAGCGGCTTGCGCAGCCTTCAGCAGTAAGCGCTCTAATGCCTTGACATCATCGAGCAAACGGGGATCAGCGTCCCAGACCTCCACGATGAGATGGCGACCCAGGGCTTGCTCCCGCATGGCTCACCTCCTTGGAGTTATGATCGAGTCCTGGTCATAGTAGATATCCACCTCCTCCCCAAGGGAGCGACACCGCGATGGCTGAAATCCCTTCAGCGTCTCGATCCGAAAGAACGTCGAGCGGTACCAGGGCCGATCAGGTGCTTCAGACAGCACCGCCGACCGAGGCGAAACGGTCTCAGTCAGATAGGGCCAATTCTCGTAAAACCCAAAATCGCGCAGCACATCGGAGATGAACAGATCGTGCTGGCTGAGAAGCCTCTGCTCGAAGAGCCGCCATTTCTCAGGAGACGCCTCGATCTTCGTCAGGCCGAAATACCCCGCGTGACCGGCACCCGGCTTCAACGCCGATAGCCCCTGCTCGACAAAGAGCAGGAAGCCCTCTACTGTCTCCAACGGGTCGGTGACGAAGACATCGAATCTCCCCAAAAACTCCTGGGGCAAGGGCTGACGCAGATCGTGAGCGTAGGCGCGCAACGGCCAGTCTGATCGGTGCGCTTGGTCGTTGAGAAAAGCGACGAGACGCTCGTCTACCTCGAAGACGACGATCTGCGCAGGCCGATCCGTCAGAGACAACGCGACGCTGAGCAGATCGTCGTCTCCCAAGAGCACGATCTCTTTCTGGGCAAGATCGCCGCAGCGATCGAGCCACGCCACGCGCCGAATGACAGAATCTTCCGTCAAGAAGCCCTGTTCAAACTCTTTGGCTGCTGGGGGACGGCGCTGGGCGATCTGGGTGAACTTTTGCCGGAGTGTCGGGAGTGGGGCAGGGCCGACAGTGCAGTGATGGCACGGCCCGCTGATGGGCGGAGAGAGCGCAACTCCCCACCGCTCGAATGCTCTCCGACCTGCGGGCGTGAGCTCCAGCGTGCGCCCGTGAACGCGTATATACCCCAAGTCACACAGCGTCTCGAGCAGCGCAATGAATTGGGGGAAGGGGCGCTCGCATGCGCCCGCAGCCTGCCATATATCTCGCTCGTGAGAGAGAACCTGCAGCATGCGGCGCACATCGTGCGCGCTGAGGGCCGATGACCGTCGCTGCAGGTGTTCCAACACCTCCTGCATGGCGATCACCTGCAAAAGCAAAATGGACTTGCCTTCCACACAACCACACCATTGCGCACAGGCTCTCGCCTTGCGCCCTAGCACGGGGCTTCAGACAAGCCCAGATATTTTTATTATAGCATCATGTGGCGCTCGTGGCAAATGTGTGGGAAGGGTCACCGTCGGTGCTCATTGAGTCTGTACGCAGCGATCCCGAACGCCACCGCGACGTTCAGAGATTCTTTCTTTCCGTGCATGGGCAGCGAGATGATCGCATCAGCTCGCTGGAGGAGCGGGTGAGAGAGCCCGGTCACTTCGTTGCCCAGCACGAGCGCGATGGGAAAGTTTGGGAGAAAGTCGCGATAATCTCTCGTGGGAACCCCAATGTTGTTCTCTAGAGCGACGATTTGGACATTGTGGGCTTTCAGGCGTTCGAGCAGCCTCCATGTCTGGGCGACGTGCTCCCATGGCACGGTCTTTTCGGCTCCCAACGCGACTTTTTCGATCTCGTGGCGCGGCGGCGTGGGCGTGTAGCCGCACAGATAGATCTTTGTAATTCCAGCAGCATCGGCGGTGCGAAAGATCGCCCCAACGTTAAACGTGCTGCGGATGTTGTCACAGACGACGTAGAATTCTTCAGTAAACATTCGAATCACGGAAAGCCGTGTTCTCCGTGAGTCATTCTGTGCCTTCCGTGATTCAATTTTACACCAAGCTCAGCTGTCAGTATACTGACAGGCGCATGATCGAGCTTGACGGACACTCTTTAACCCTTGAAGCGGCGCAGAGGATCGTCTTCGACAAGGAGAAGGTCTCGCCTGCGTCGAGTGCGCTGGAGCGGGTGCGTGCCGCTCGCGCCGTCGTCGAAAAGATCGTCTTGCACAAGCGAAGAGTCTACGGGATCAACACGGGCTTTGGGAAGCTGAGCACCCAGACGATCTCCAGCGATCAGCTCTCGCTGCTTCAAGAGAACCTCCTCAAGAGCCACGCGGTTGGCGTCGGCGAGCCGCTCCCCGATGAAGTCTCTCGAGCCGCCCTGCTCTTCCGGCTCAATTCGCTCCTGCAGGGGCGCTCCGGCGTGCGCCCTGAAGTCATCGAGCATCTCACAGAGTTTCTCAATCGGGACGTTATTCCCGTCATCCCCGCCAAAGGCTCGGTCGGCTCCAGCGGGGATTTGGCGCCACTGGCTCACTTAGCGTTGCTCTTGATCGGCGAGGGCCAGGCCAAGCTCGCCGGAAAAATTCTCTCTGGAAGAGAGCTGCTGCACGCGCTTGGGCTGGAGCCGTTGCGCTTGGCCCCAAAAGAAGGGCTGGCGCTCATCAACGGGACGCAAGTCACGTTAGCGTTGGGGTTTGTGGCGCTCGTGCGCGCTCACAAGCTCTTAGCTCAAGCGCAGGCGATCGGCGCGCTCGCCGTCGAGGCGATGCGCGGACAGACCGCAGCGTTCGACGAGCGCCTGCATCGAGCCCGCCCGCACCCCGGACAGATCCGGGTCGCTCAAGCCCTGCGGGCCTGGCTTGCCGGCAGCAAACTCGCCGACAGCAGAACCGACGATGTCCAAGATCATTACACGCTCCGGTGCATTCCCCAAGTGCTCGGGGCTTCGGCGGACGCGCTCGACTTTGTGCGAGAGCGCTTCGAGATCGAGATGAACTCCGCGACCGATAACCCCCTGGTCTTCGCGGAAACCCAAGAAGTCTTATCAGGGGGGAATTTTCACGGGCAGATTCTCGCGTTCTGTTGCGAGCTCTTAGGGCAAGCCGTCGCGGAGATCGGGAATTTCTCCGAGCGCCGGATTGCGCTCTTGCTCGAAGCCCCGGACCTCCCAAAGTTCTTAGTCAAAGACGGCGGGCTCAATTCGGGCCTGATGGTGCCCCAGTATACTGCCGCAGCCCTGGTCGCGGAGAACAAAGTGCTCGCACACCCCGCCAGTGTCGATTCCATCCCAACTTCCGGGGGCAAAGAAGACCACAACAGCATGGCCACGACGTCGGCATATAAAGCCCTGCACATCGTCACGAATGTCGAAGCTATCGTGGCGATAGAGCTCTTGACGGTCCGTCAAGCCCTCAGCTTCCGTGACCCTTCTCACATGGCCCCGCGCACCCGCGCTCTCTATGAGCGGCTTTGTCAGCACATCCCTCCGTTGGAAAAAGATCGTCTCTTGCAGTATGATATTCACCGAGCGATCGCGATAGTTCAGGAGGGAAACTGGCTCAATGGGGTTTAAGTCGGGGTTTGTCGGAGTCCTGGGGCAGGCCAACGTCGGCAAATCGACTTTTATTAATGCCCTCATGGGCAGAAAACTCTTGATCGTCTCGGAGAAGCGCCAGTCCACACGACACCGAATCCGGTGCGTGCTCACCCTGCCAGGAGCGCAGATCATCTTCGTGGACACGCCGGGGCTGCACCAGCCCGTAGACAAACTGAGCAAATATCTCTTAAAGCAAGCATACGCTGCGCTCTCTGGGCTAGACGTCCTCGTGTACATGACCGAGCCGTGGGGCAAAGTCCACGAGTACGACGAGAAAGTCTTCGACCATATAAGAAATTTTCAAAACCCCATCGTGCTCTTGATTAACAAAATAGACCTCGCTTCCAAGGAGCAGCTCGAGGAGACAAAAGCCGCGTATCAGCAGACCGGGCTCTTCCGCGAGATCGTTCCCATCTCGTGCACGCATGGGGTCAATCTGGGTCTTGCAGCGAATACGATTGCCGAGCTCCTGCCCGACGGCCCCAAATACTTCGCCGATGAGACCCAGACCGACCGCTCCACCGAGTTCATCATCGCCGAGTTCATCCGAGAGAAGATCTATCAGCTCACGCACAAAGAGATCCCGTACTCGACCGGGGTCGAGGTCGTCCACATCCAAGAGCGCGAGGACGGCAAGATCGTTGACATCATTGCCAATATCTACGTGGCGCGTGAATCGCAAAAGCCCATTCTCATCGGCAACGGCGGCCGCATGATCAAAGAGATCGGGCGCTTAGCCCGACAAGACATCGAAACTTTCTTGGGCAAGCACGTCTATCTAGACTTACAAGTGAAAGTTCGCCCTGGCTGGAACGAGGACGAAGCCGAGATCGCCAAGCTGCTGGGGCGCGAGGGGTAATCTCTATGTCGTTTTTTCCCGCGGAGCTCTATCGGGAACTGATCGCTATCGGCACGCAGACCCTCCAAAGCGCTGATACAAGGGCGATCTTACAGAACATCGCTCACGCATTTGTGAAATATTCGCGCTTTGAACGGATCGGCGTCTCGCTCTACGCTGCGCCGACCTCGCCGGACCAGTCGCAGCCCCCGATTATTGCTGAATATATCACGCTCGGGCTCTCGCCAGAGCAAGAGCAGCTCCTGCGGCAGCGCAGCGCCGCGGGCAAGATCCCCTCCGACAAGGAGATCCTCGAAGCAGGCCGGCCCATCGGCCCCGCCCTCTATGTCTCCTCAGAGCGCTTGCCCCAATTACGTCAATACGCTGTCGCGCAAGCGAGCGCGAGCGCCGAGTGGGGACCGTATGATATGCTCTACTGGCTCCTGCGCTCGGGGGACCAGATCTTTGGGCGGATTGCACTCTCCCAGCCGCGCGACGGGCGCCTGCCCACTCCCGATGAGCTGGAGCCTCTGGCCCTTTTGGTCACTATGGCCACCCTCGCCCTCACCAATAACTATCAGATACGCACTCTTCACGAGCAACATCAGAAGCTCATTGAGCAAGCCCGCCATGACTCGCTCACCGGCGTCTACAACCGCCGCGCCCTGGATGAGATGCTCACCCAGCTCATGGGCGCGCACAAGCCGTTCACGCTCGTCTTCATTGATATAGACGACTTCTTTGAAGTGAACGATCGGTTTGGCCATCTCGTGGGGGATCGAGTGATTCAAGAGTTAGCGCAGTTCCTGAGGCAGATCATCCGCAAGACGGACAGCCTCTTTCGGTACGGCGGGGATGAGTTTATCATTCTCATGCCGCAGACGACTGCCGCAAAAGCCGAGCAAGTGTTGGCACGGCTCCAGCAAGAATTGCAGAATCTCAGTGCGCGGTGGGCCAGCGATCTTCCCGGGTTGCAGCTTGCGATCAGCATCGGGGTGTCGTCGTGGTCGCCGCAGAACCCGCGCCCGCTCGAAGCGATCTTTGAAGAAGCCGATCAATTTATGTATCGTCGGAAGCGCGCCAAGGCGAGTCAACGAGTATGATCACGATCCGTCCGTTACAGACGCTCGACGAGCTACACGCCTGTGAACGGCTCCAGAAGGAGATCTGGGGCTTTGAGGACATCAGCATCGTGCCCCATCATCTCCTCTTGACGACGATCAAGAACGGCGGGGTGCTGCTGGGGGCGTTTGAAGAGGGCAAGCTGATCGGCTTTGTCTACGGTTTCCCCGGCATTGAAGAGAAGAGACTGAAGCACTGCTCGCTCATGTGCGCCGTCCTCCCAGAGCGACGCTTCCAAGGAGTAGGATATGAACTGAAGCTCAAGCAGCGCGAGGCCGTCCTCGCCCAAGGGATCGAGCTGATCACCTGGACGTTCGATCCGCTGGTCAGCCCAAACGCCCGGTTTAATCTGCACAAGCTCGGCGCCATCTCCAACAGATATGAGCGCAATCTCTATGGCGATATGCGGGATCGGCTGAACGCTGGGCTGGAGACGGATCGCTTGACCGTCGAGTGGTGGATTGCCAGCCCACGAGTGCAGAAGAGACTCCACCACGAGCAAGACGTCACTGTGAGCGATCTTCCCGTGGTCAATCAAACCGAAGAGCACAAGGGGTTGCTCGTCAACCGCGACTACTCGCTGCAGCACACCGAACCAAAGATCCTTGTCGAGATCCCCTATCACTGGCAGGGGATGCGCGAGCGCGATATAGAATTAACGAAGCGCTGGCGGCGCGAGACGCGCGAGATCTTCGAGCACTACTTTGCCCACGGCTATTTTGCGAGTGACTTTGTTGTTGTCAACGAGCGAGCGTTTTATCTGTTAGAGCGAGCAAGCAAAGAAGAGCTGCTGGAGCGATGAAACTCGAAGCCATCGAGCTGCGCCAGATCGCGATGGAGCTGGTCGAGCCGTTCGAGACGAGCGGCTGGCGCGAGACGGTTCGGCCGTGCATTCTCGTGGCGATCCGCAGCGACGGCCTGACCGGCTACGGCGAGTGCGTCGCCGGCGCGGGGCCGTGGTACTCCTCCGAGACCGTCGAGACGGCCTGGCATATCTTAAAAGACTTCTGCATTCCCGCGGTGCTCGGTCAGAATATCTCTTCTGCAGAAGAACTCCACATACGGCTTGCGCCCATCCGGGGGCATCCCATGGCGAAAGCCAGCTTGGAAGCCGCGTTCTGGGATTTGCTTGCGCAATCTCACAAGATCCCCTTGGCGAGGCTGCTCGGCGGCACGAAGGACCGCATCGAGAGCGGGATCTCTATCGGAATTCAGAAAGATATTCCGACGTTGCTCCAGGTGATCGAGCAACGACGTGCCCAAGGGTATAGGCGCATCAAGCTCAAAGTGAAGCCCGGTTGGGACATCGCCGTCTTGAGCGCCGTGCGCCAGCGCTTTCCCGATATAGACCTGATGGCCGACGCCAACGCGGCCTATACTATAGCCGATCTGCCGCACCTCAAACGATTCGATGAGTTCGATCTTCTGATGTTGGAACAGCCCTTGGACTATGACGATCTGATAGATCACTCTATCTTACAGAAGGCGCTGAAGACCCCGATCTGCCTGGACGAGAGCATCAAGACCCCTGAGGACGCCAGAAGAGCCCTGGAGATTGGGGCGTGTCGGATTATCAATATCAAGCCGGGTCGAGTGGGCGGGCTGCTGAACGCCAAGAAAATTCACGATCTCTGTTGGGAGCGGGGCGTGCCCGTCTGGTGCGGCGGGATGTTAGAGACCGGGATCGGGCGGGCGGCCAACGTCGCCCTGGCGAGTCTTCCCGGATTTGTGCTCCCCAACGATATCTCGGCGAGCGCGCGCTATTGGCGAGAAGATATAATAGAGCCGCCGTTTATGCTGGAGCGTGATGGAACAATAAGAGTGCCGACGGGGCCGGGGCTGGGGGTGCGCGTCGTGCACGAGCGAGTGGAGAAGGCGACACGGCGACACGAGGAGTTTGTCGCTCGGGCATGATTCTGAAAACTGTTGGGTTTATCCTGCGTGCGATCAAGTTCCGCGAGAGCGATCTCATTCTGACCGTGCTCTCTCGTGATTACGGGAAGATCTCGCTCATCGCCAAGGCCGCGCGGCGCACCGAGAGCAAATTCGGCGCGGCGTTGGATCTTTTGACGCTCAGCGAGCTTGTCTTCTACGACGCCGAGAATCTCAAACTCTTAAAAGAAGCGAGCATTCTCGAAGACTATCGCGCGATCAAGCGCGACTATGAGCGCCTGACGCTCGCGCTGCAGTCGGTGCACTTGCTGAATCAATTAGTCGAGGAGCACCATCCTGACCGGGCGATCTTCGAGTTCTTGCGCGACTTTTTAGGAGAGCTCGGGTCTCTCAAGAATCTCGATCTGGGTGGAGTGGCGGTGAGGTTGAAACTGATGCGTGCCTTGGGGATCGCGCCACGCTTGAGCAGCTGTGCACGTGGCGGCCACAGGCTCGCCGACGCATTGTGGTTCTCTTCTCACAGCGGAGGATTGGTCTGTGAGGAATGTCATCAAGCGGGCGATACCCGCATCAGCCCGCGGTTGGCACAGAACCTGAAGATGATCCTAGGGTTGAGCTGGGATAAGCTCGACCGACTCGCGCTCAGTGAAGACGAGATCATGCTCGCCCAGCAGCTACTCGACGAGTTCATCGGCTTTCATCTCAAGGCGCCTCACATGCCCTCGAAATAGCCCCCAATGCGAATGAGCAGGATCGTGATCCCCACGGCGATCAGGAAATTCCCTAACGCTGTCAAGAGCTCCGGCATAGTTCACCTCCTGCCAGGATTCAGAGTATCTATAGCACAAAGGGCGCACCCCTGTCAAATTGCAAGGACGCGCCACCGTCTTCTTATTTGACAATCTTGCGCTCTTGTGTTAAAAGAGTTATAACACTCTCAAAACAAGGGAGGCCTTATGCTCAAGAAGAGTTGCGTAGTTCTCCTAGTCCTTTGTCTTGTGAACGGGTTTGCAGCCCTTGCCCAAGAGTGGGAAGTCTGGCCTCACGCGAGAGAGTTCGACCATCCCAAGATCGCTAACGCTTTAGAAGACCTGATCGCAGACTATCAACAGCCCCTCTTCGTGACAGACACCCTGCGTCAAGTCACCTCCCAATTGTATGCTTTGCATCGCCAAGGGGATCAGCTGCGGGTGATCATTGAAGCTGAGTCGGAACGGGCCTTCAACAAGATCGCGGCGGTTATCGAGCGTGCTGGGGGCAAGGTCGAAGTGAGCTACGCAACTCAGATTCAAGCCCTTGTACCCCGTGGTGCTATTGCGCAAATCGCTGATCTGAAAGACGTGCAGTTTGTCCGGCTGCCCGTCCGGCCGGTCTTGTCCCAAGGGACGACCATCAGCGAGGGGCAGAAGCTCATTGGGGCTCCGACATGGCAGAAGGCCGATGTGGATGGGCGGGGGGTCAAGGTGGGCGTCCTCGACCCGGAATTTGATGGCTACGAACGGCTCCTCGGCCGAGAGCTGCCCCCGCGTGAGCGGGTGACGGCCAAGTCTTTCCGCCGCGATGGGCAGATGGCCGACCCGGAGTTCCCTGGAAAGCACGGCGTCGCTGTGAGCGAAGTCATCAACGATATAGCTCCGGGGATGCACCTTCATCTCGCAGCGTTCGATACCGATGTCGAATTCCGTCAGGCCGTGGATTGGATGATTGACCAGAAAGTAGACGTCGTGAACACATCAGGAGGCTACGCATCGGGATGTTTTCGCGGTCCAGGGTTGTTTGAACCCCATATCAAGAAGGCTCGTGAAGCGGGCATCACGTGGGTGACCAGCGCCAACAATCTGGGTGATAGCCACTGGGAAGGCTCCTTCTCTGATGACAACAAGAACGACGTCCATGAGTTCTCCGGCCCTGACGAGACCCTCAGCGTTGAGGTCGAGTTTGTCGAGCTTGAGGGGATTGCTGCTGCGGCCGCAGTGGGGGCATTCTTGAGCTGGGATGCCCCATGCACCGGAGCTGCCGATGACTATGACTTGGAGTTCGTCTTCGAATCCCAACCGCAGTTGCGGCGCCGCGCCGATTGGATCTGGAAACCTGGGATCCCCGTAAAGGGCGGGATCTACTTGGTCTTCACTCTCAACTTGGGATTTGTGGGGCGTCACGATTACATTGGGCTGCGGATCATTAAGAAGCGCGCCGCGGCCCCTCCCGCTCGGCTCGACATCGCTATTGTGGACTGCTTAAAGTGCCACACGATTGAATATCGAATCTCCCGTGGCAGCGTCTCGATCTTCGAGCCTGCCGTCTCGCCAAATGCCATGACTGTTGGGGCGTTCCACCACGCTCCGGATCGCTGCCCCAGCACCCTCTGCCCAGGGACGAATCTCTTGGTCTACAGCGGTCGCGGCCCCACCAAAGACAATCGCATCAAGCCCGACATCACCGCGCCGTCGCATGTCTCGACTGCTACGTATGGGAAATACACAGGAGATGGGCCGAATCAGAACTCCGGCTTTGATGGGACGTCGGCGTCGGCGCCGCATGTTGCGGGCGCGGCCGCGCTCGTCAAGCAGGTCTTTCCCAGTTTCACGCCGCAACAAATCCAAGAATTTCTCGAAAAGCGCGCCGAAGACCGTGGCATGCGAGGGAAAGATAACGAGTGGGGCGCGGGGCAGCTCTTGCTTGGAGAAGTCATCGTCATTCCCAATGCGCCAACCGATCTCGTCACGGTAGGAAGCGGCCCCCGCGAGATCAGTGTGACCTGGAAAGACCAAGCGACCAACGAAGCGGGGTTCTCGCTGGAGCGGCGCTTTGCCCTCGATCCGGAGTTCAGCGAGATCGCACGACTCGATCCCGATAGCACCAGCTTCACCGATACAGCTGTCCTGCCCGAAACGACCTATTGTTATCGGGTGCGGGCGTTTACGTCCTCCGGGCAATCAGATTATTCCAATGAGTCCTGTGCCTCCGGCACTCCGGAGGTCGAACCGGCCATCTATGAGTTCTCCGCGGAGATCCCGGCAGGCGTCTTCAGCCGGGTCGAGCTGCCTCACGAGATCAGAAGCGCATTGCCCGTGGGCGTGCGCTTCGTCGAGGAGCCCAACGTCACGGTCGGGGAGCGCACGAGCCGTGCGCTCAGTGAAGTGAACCTGCAGCTCTCGCCCAGCACAGGCTCGATCCTCGGCAGCCCTAGTACTTCTGGGGAGTTTTTGTACTTAATTGCCGTCTTCTCCAACGGGCACAAGCTCGCGCGCATCTGGGTGCTGCTCACCATAAAGCCCGCTCTCGCTCTGGCGCGACGCGCGACCCAAAGCCCACCAGAGATTCTCTTTATAGATTTTCCGTCTCAAATCCGCGCCACGGGAAAGCCCGTGGTGGGCTTTGTCGGTTTTCGCGATCCCGACGGCGATCTCGCCAAAGCGAGTTTCACCGTTGTCAGTGCGACAGACTTCCAAAGCTTCGAAGTCACCCCCACTGTCCAAGGCCAAAGAGAAGGAGCTTTCTCGTTCGAGATCGCGACGACAACAGCGCAGACGGTCACACTCTCCGTGACGCTCACCGACGCAGCGGGCCAAGCGAGTCACCCCGTCGAGTTCTCGTTTGAAGCTGTATCTGTGCCGGTCTTGCGCGTCACCCCGGAGAGCTTGAGCTCCCAGGGGATGGCTGGGGTGGGAGAGGTTCCCGCGCAAGAGCTTGAGATTGCCAACGTCGGGAGTGGCACGCTCGCTTGGTCGGCGCTCACTGACGTAAGTTGGTTGACGGTCATCCCCGATGCCGGGGAGCTGGCTGGGGGCGAGTCCATCCGCGTTACGGTCAAAGCTGACAATAGTCTCTTGGGGGCCGGACGCCATCGCGCCTTGATTATGATTCGCGCCCCTGGGGCTGAGAACAGCCCCCAGTGGGTGCGCTTTGGGCTAGAGCTCACACCCGCAGGCGGAACTCTGCTCTGGAAGGCTTCTATCGGCCCGACGGACTCCAGCCCCGCCGTGGGCGCTGATGGGACGATCTATCTCTTCGGAGCCGATCAGTCTCTCTATGCTCTCAGCCCCGATGGTCAAGTCCAATGGGCATTCCGCGCTGGCGGGGCTATCCTCTCAGCCTCGGTCGCTATTGCTCAAGATAGAACGATTTACTTTGGCGCGGACGACGGGAATCTCTACGCGCTCGCGCCCGACGGCAAAGAGCAATGGCGCTTCGCAGCCGATCTGCCCATTCGCAGCAGCCCCGCTCTTGGCCCCGATGGAACAATCTACGTTGGCTCCGGAAGCCAACCTGAAGAAAATGGGAGAGTCTACGCAATTCAACGTGACGGCACGCTCAAAACACGCCCCTTCGACGTCGAGGGCGGGGTCGTCTCCAGCCCGGCTCTCACCGCTAAGATACTCTATATCGGCGCGCTCGACCGGCGCGTCTACGCTGTGAATCTCAATGGCTTCTATCGGCAGTGGCGCTTCCGCGCCGGAGATTCTATTTACAGTTCCCCGGCCATCGGCGAGGACGGGACGATCTACTTTGGTGCAGACGACGGCAATCTCTACGCCCTGGCACCCGACGGCAAAGAGAGATGGCGCTTCCAAACGAACGACAGAATCGTCTCTTCTCCGGTCATCGGCCCCGATGGGACGATCTACGTCGGCTCGCTCGACGGGCAGCTCTATGCGATCCGCCCCGATGGGAAAGAGCAATGGCGATTCCAGACCGAAGGGCCGATCTACTCCTCACCCGCCGTCACTGCCGACGGCGTGATCTATGTCGGCTCAGACGACGGGAATCTGTACGCGCTCAACCCTGATGGCACAGTGCGCTGGAGCTTCAAGACCGACGGGGAGGTGCGCTCGTCCCCGGTGATTCTAGACGACGGGACGATCTACGTTGCTTCGCGCGACGGCAATCTCTATGCGATTCGAGGGGAGGCCGGGCCAGCCCAAAGCCCCTGGCCGATGTTCCGTCAAAACCCGCAACGCACCGGAGCCAAACCCTAAAGCCCAAGGGCTCTATCTAAAAGCCGTATGGCCTCGTCGCGCCGGTCCAGCAGCCGGCGCGGCTGCTTTTTCAAGCCCTCTTGCAAAATGGCGTGCACGATGAAGGGGAAGACCGACGTGACATCAGCAAAGACATACTGAGAATTCCTCTGAAATTCTGCGGAGACCTTGCCCCAGGTGTGGGCTTCCCCCGCCGTGCACGAGCTCAGCCCCCCATTCTGGACGTGCGCGTCGCAGATCTGCACGTCACAGTCATAGCCCTCCGTCTCCAGCCCACAGATCTGGGAGAGATACGGCTCCGGTTGGAGACTGTAATTCTTCGGCACTCCGCCCCCTAAGATGATAATACTGAGCTTCTTGGACCATCTCTGCTTGGCCAGCCAATGGTACGCCCCAAACTCGTGAATGTCTGCTTCGATATCAATGCCGAACTGAAATCTCTCTCTGAACTTGCGCTTCAGATACGCGACGTTGAGGTAGATCGAGCCATCTTGGGGAGCGCCGCAGAAGATCGGCACTCGATGGAGATGCGCCTGGACGGTGAGCGAGCTTGCGTGGGCTTTTTTCTTCAGAAGCTTCGCTGCGTGCTCTCCTAACACGTCGTGAAACTCTGGGGTGGTCATCCGTCTTTGGAAAGCTCTCTCTGTGAGGATCTTCCGCACGAATCTGTCTGTTCGGTAGAGATCATCTTCGGGGAAGACCAAGTCATAGATTCGGGTCAGCCCGGCGCGGCGCAAGTGAATGTCTCCGATATTGGGGTCAACTGCGAAAAATTCCCCGTCTATCGCTCGCTGCAAGTCGTGATAGATATTGGCCCCTGTCGTCACGAGAATATCTATAATTCCGGCCTTGATGAGCGGGATGAGACAGGTCGTGTGCAAACTTGCCGGGGTCATCGCCCCGGAGAGGGAGAGCACAATCGTGTGGTCTTCCTCGATCATGCGCTTGATGATCTGATACGCCGTGCGGAGTTCTCTGCCGACGAACGCCTGGAAGGCCGTCTGAAGCAACTCATCCGTCGTTTCAGTGCCAGTGATCGGAGCGCCAACGACCGGAGGGCCTGGGCGCCTCTTAGCGTGTCTCATCGGAATTCCCCCCTGAGACGTGCTGGGCATCGAGGACCTTGATCTTGCGGTCTTTCAAATCTTTGACGATTCCGCGCCAGTCGTAGCTGTCTATCTTGATGACGAAGACCCCGGTGTCAGGGGTCGTGCGACACTCATCACAGGTGACGATGCTGCGCACGTTGACGTCGTGAGCTCGAATCACTTCTAACGCTTCGGCGAGCGCGCCGGGGCGATCCTCGAGTTCGAGGGTGAGCCGCGTGCCCCGCTGGTGCACTCCCAGCAGCTTCAGCAGAACCTCAAAGATATCCGACTCCGTGATGATCCCCACCAGCTGAGTCCCTTCGACGACGGGCAGTCCCCCAACTTTGTGCTTGCGCATCAGCAGGGCCGCGCGCTCGATGGGGTCGTTGGGGCTGACGATGATGAGATCTTCAGCCTTGACCATGATCTGCTCGACAGTGGTGCGGGCTAACAGATAATTTAATTCCCAGATGCTCAGGGTCGTGGCATCGGAGGGGCTGGCTTCTAAAATGTCGCTCTTGGTGATGATCCCCAGCAGTTTTCCTCGCTTGTTGACGACGGGCAGGCGCCGCACGCCGTGCTTTCTCATGATCTCTTGGGCTTCTAAGATCGGCGTCTCCGGCGGTACTGTTACGACGTCGGTGGTCATCCACATGCGCACAAACATCGTCTCGTCCTCCTGAACATGAGTATACCCATTTCTTCACGCAGTGTCATCACCGAACTGCATGGCTCAGGATGTCCGAATTCAGATAGCTTCTGATTACGCTCGACGGCAAACGCCACTCTTTGGGAATGACCCTCTCGGAGACGAGATTGGCCCGCGTGTAGACCTCACCCTCGAAGAGCAGCCGCGCCACAAACGTCGCACAATTGAACCCGAAGAGACTGTATGGAAGCGCTTCGCCGTACCACGCCCGCCGCCAGGGCTTGCTCAATATCGGGTCGGGCTCCAACAGAGATATATAGTGCGCGATGAGCCGACGAATCCGCTCGGCTTGCTCTGGGTGAATGCGAATGATCAAGCGCAAGTCCGGCTCGGACAGAAATTTCTCTACGGTCATCCCTGGCTCTTTCAAAATCTCCCACTCGATGATGCTGCCAGGATGCTGACCGAACACGAGACGCGCATAGTACAGCAAACGTTCGAGCCCCTGATACTGTTCGGGGTTGACGTACTTGTTGCGATAGTGCTCAGCCGCGCCAAACGCATAGACCGTGATCCCCGCAAAGCGCCCCTGGTCGTCCAGCTTGTCTATTCCCAAGGCGACGTGCCAGAAGCCCCCGATGAGATAGAGATTGACCCCTGGCTCGTCGAACGCGGCTTGGACGCGCACAAAATAGATATTGACCGATGAAGCCATGGTCACGACGAAAAGCGCCGTGAGAATCGCGATCCGACGAAGTCTTCGGCGAGAGCGCATGCGCATAGCTTCAATATATAACAGAGAGAGCCCCGCTCTGCAACAGTTGCGCACCGTCGGCACAGATGCTTAAATAAGACCCTAAGGAGGCGAACACGATGGACTTGCGATGGTGGATATGGATAGGAGTAGCCCTCTTTGTGGGCATAGTTGGGTATATATGGCTGAACACCCCGCAGGACTTGAAGCCGGCTGTCCTCTCGCTGGAAGGGATCACGGAGAGCCGTCTCACGCTCGCCCGCACGCCCGCAGGCAAGCTTGAATACCGTCAGTTCCTCACGAGAGTGGCACCGTACTTCCGTGAGACCGCTCATGAGTTCAGTTATATCCTAGGCGGGAAGGCCGCAGGATTTCTCAAAAATCGCGACATCGAGGTGCAGCGAGACTCGTTCTTAGTCATCCCGCGGCGGACGGCCCTGGGATTGCGCGTGATAAGCCCTGAGCCCTTGGCGATCCTCAGCCTCTACGCTCCTGCACCGGATGCGCTCGACGAAGTTCAGGTGCCCGTCGGCGACGTCCTTCCCCCGGGCGACCCCTCGTCGCTGCGCCCCATCCCCCTGCCCACCGACGAGTCCGACATTTCTCCTCAAGCCTTCGCCCTGGCGTCGTGGGACAACAAAGAGCTTCCCAAGGGCAGCTCGATGTTTGAATGGGCATATTTAGCCAAAAGCGCCGTTGGGTCAGCTGCGCTGGTGCGCGTCCACTCGCGCGTCCAACTTAGAGAACGCTCCACGCACTTTCTCTATATTCGTCAGGGGCAAGCACGTATCACCGTTGGCGAGAGCACATTAGAAGCAACGGCCGGACAGGTCGTGATCCTGCCCAACGCTGCGGTTCGGATTATTGAGCGTGTCGGAGATGAGAGGGTGGAGTTTCTGCTCTTCTCCGCTCCGGCGCTGCGCGAGAAAGATCTGTCTAACTGATGCCCCGCGCTCTTTTGAGATAGAGCAAGACCCCCTGGACGTTCATCTCGATCTCACCCCGTAAGATCAGCTCGGGGTAGTGCTCCTTGAGCGCGGGGGTCTCTTTCTGGACGAAGTGTTCTTTGACGGCTTGATCATCTCCCAGGGTCTTTTTGGCGTGCTCGATCTGGCTGACCCAGTCCTGAAGAAGTTCTGCGTACTGATCGAGAAGTGTGATGTCGGAGTGAGCGCCCCAGTGGGTGTAGAGCAAGAGTTTTGGCTGGAGGGCTTTGAGCCGGGCGAGCGTTTCGAGACCTTGCTCAAGATGGAATGCTGGAGGCGGGGTGGTCAAGAGCAAGCCTGCAGCCCACGGGCGATAGATCCCCGCCGCGTCTGCGGTAAACAGCCCGCGCAGCTTGCGCTCAAAGAAGCAGACTTGGTGCGGCGCGTGCCCCGGCGCGGCGACGACTTCGATCTCGTACCCATCTCCAAGATGGAAGACTTCACCGCCGCGCACCGCGAGCACTCTCTCTTTGGGAGTGGGTTTGAGCGTGCCGTAAAAAGAGAACAGTGGGCCGACGGCCCGCTGCACGCTCTCTAACAGTCTTGTTGGGTCTATCACGTGTGGCGCTCCCTGCTCGTGCACGACGACTGTGGCATTGGGGCAGGCTTCGGTCAGATGCCCCGTCCCTCCAGCGTGATCGAGATGGACGTGCGTGGGCATGATATACGCAATCTCTTCAGGGCGTATCTTCAGCTCGTCGAGGGCTTGCAGGGTCTTAGAGATCGTGTGCGAGAAGCCCGTCTCGATGATCGCGGGTTTTGGGGCTTTGAGAATGTAGAGCGCGCCGTAGCGTTCCAGCCCGAGCATCCCCGTGTCGAGAATATAGAGATTCTCTGCGACTCTTTGGGTGAGTGTCATAGGATGTCTCCTCTGACCTACCCCCCTAGCCCCCTTCCCTCAAGGGGAGGGGCTGGGGGAGAGGTCAGAAAAGTTGGTGTCAGGTCATATTCGCAATGATCGCTTGCGCGAACTCTTGGGTGCCCGCTGTGCCCCCCAAATCATAGGTGCGTATCTTGCCCTCAGAGAGCACTCTATAGAGCGCTTGCTCGATTCTCTCAGCAGCTTGCGTCTCTTTGAGATGACGTAGCATGAGAACTGCTGAGAGCAAGAGCGCCGTCGGGTTGACTTTGTTGAGCCCAGCGTACTTGGGAGCCGAGCCGTGCACAGCTTCAAAGACGGCACACTCGCGCCCGAAGTTCGCTCCCGGTGCAACGCCCAGCCCGCCCATCATCCCCGCGGCTAAGTCTGAGATAATATCTCCGTAGAGATTGGGCAGAACTAAGACATCGAAATTCCTCCAGCGCGTCACCAACTGCATACACATGTTGTCGACAATATAGTCGTTAAACTCGATCTCCGGGTACTTTTGCGCGACTTCTCTGGCGGTCTGCAAGAAGAGCCCGTCGCTGATCTTCATAATATTGGCTTTATGCACGGCAGTGACTCTCTTGCGTCCGTTGGCGCGGGCCCACTCGAACGCGAACTCTATGATTCTTCTGCTTCCTGGACGACTGATGATCTTGAGCGAGACGGCCACATCGGGGGTGGTGTAGTACTCGACTTGGGCGTAGAGATCTTCGGTGTTCTCTCGAAAGATCACGAGATTTAAGTCTGTGAATGGGGTGGGCACACCGGGGAGGGCCCAGACGGGCCTCATGCACGCGAAGAGATCGAGCTTCTTGCGCAGAGTGACATTAGCGCTGACCGAGCCCTTGCCGATGGGGGTGGTCATGGGGCCTTTGAGGGCGACTTTGTATTGTCTAATAAGCTCGATGGTGCGGTCGGGGACGATGGGGTCGCCGCGTTTGAGGGGCTTTTCGCCGGCTTCGGCCTCGATCCATTCGATCTTGGCGCCGCTGGCGTCTAAGACTTTCAAGACGGCTTCACAGAGTTCGGGCCCGGTGCCGTCCCCGCGAATCAAGACGACTTTATGGCTCATAGTCTATCCTCCCTTGTTGTTGGCCCTCTCCCCTTGGACCTAACCCCCTGGTCTCCTTCACCCTCACCCCAATCCCCTCTCCCCTCTGAGGGAGAGGGGAACAGAGGGGTGAGGGGCTAATACGGCTCACTATAAGCGTTCGTGCCGTTGATCTCAAAGAGCTTCTGCGCCTGGGTCCAGACGTGCTTCCGGCTCAGAGCGATCAACAGATCCTGCACGTCGGCGTGCGAGACTTCCTCCTCAGCTCGGTAGCGGCAGCACCACCAATCGCTGAACTCAGCGGTTGGCGCTATGGACGCGACTCGCGTCCCGCGGTTGGCGATAAATTTGAGCGCAAACGGCCCGATCTGCTTCGGCACATCGGGAACTTCCTTCGACCACAGATAGACATCAGCTCCCACGAGTTTCATACCACAAGCTCCTTTATATGTGAGAAAGCTCCAAGTAATTGAGAGCAGCACATCAGCTCTGCTGCCTGGGGTTAGTATAGCAAGAAATCGTGGCCGAGCCAAGC
>JBBISQ010000011.1:0-33281 GCA_037441155.1 Candidatus Fraserbacteria bacterium | reverse complement strand
AATGGCAATTCGTGCCCATTACGACCTGAAGGTGATGGGAGCAATAGTCGCTTATATTGTAGCCGCCCTAGCTCATGGCGTGATCTTCAGGGCGATTGAGAGACTCTTTGCATTTCTGAGAGCGTAGCACGGTATTGAAGGGAGAGATTGAAAATGAGAGCTCGCTCGTTGCTCAATATCGGCAACTTAATCGGGAAGGTTTTTTTCAGCCCTGCTGAAGGCTTATCCAGGGTAGCACGCCAACAGCTGATAGGCTGGACTATCGGGTTCATTGTCGGCATCACTTTTGTTTATGCAATTGTAGCATGGACTCCCGAGACAGTGTCTCAAGTAGGGTACGCCTTGGGGTACTTCCTCGACACACCTTGGAAAGCTGCTTTGACATCTACATTTGTTGTGCTTTTGCTCACGCTAATATCTTCCGCAGCTCTTCACTGGATCAGCTGGCTTTTCGGGGGAAATGGAAGCTATCCTGAACTATTAAGCGCCTTGGGCTTTGCCTACGTGCCGCCTGGGCTTTCCCAAACTCTTTTGGTAGCACTCACAAAAAATATGGGTGGTCCCGGTGAGGTTTTGAGAGTGGTGGGAGGAATAGGGATATTCATCTGGTCAATGATTCTTGATGTTCTCGCTGTGAGGGAGGCTCACGGCCTTTCGACCCTGCAAGCGGTTGCAGTCCACGCGGTGTTCGTAGGGATCATCATCGGGCTTGTTATTTTGTGGACCATCGCACCGATCTTCGCATTGGTTGGTGCCCTGCTGACTGTCATCACCTTGGCCTTGTGGCCATCCGCCTTCGGGGGGAGGTGACATCGTGAGCACCGAACAATCGAAGTTGCTCTTGCACTTCTTCGCCGAGCTGGGCGATCTCATTGCGAAGTACGCCGTCAATCCCAGCTTTGCCGTCGGTATGGTGATCGTGAGCTGGATCTTCTGGCCCGTCGGCGCACTCATCGCCAGCCTCTTGATCGCCAAGCTCTACGCACAGTCACAGACAGCTCCTCAACAGAGTCCGCCCGCGCCTACGCTGGCACCCCCGCGCTCCGAAGATTGGCTCATCTTCGGCGGGGTGTTGTTGATCGGTATCGGCATCTACTCGCTTGTGAGGGAGTATCTCCCAGAACTGCCCTGGGCGGTCTTGCTCATCGCTGTCGGGGTGCTCTTCGTCGGCTTAGCCTACGCGCGTCGCGGAGGTGGTCCAAGTGTCTGAGAAGATTCATAGCCCCTATAAATATCTCTTCTGGGGGATTGTCTTAATATTGGGCGGGGTGGCGTGGCGCCTCTCGCTGATGGGCTGGTTCGAGATGTCGTGGCGCTTCGTGTTGCCGGGGGTCTTGATTATCTTCGGGATTGCCCTCTTGATTTCGGGCCTTGTGCGCACCCGTCCGGCGCGGTCTGAGACCGACTCTCAACAAGGAGGCCAGCCATGAGATCGAGCGCCGTGCGCTTGGGAGAGCTTTTAATATTTATCGGGGTCTTCGTGCTTGCGTTGCAGTATATAGACTGGGGCGCGTTCGCCCCCATCGAGCAAGCGGATCTCGTCATCACCGGGGGGATTGTCTTGCTGATCTGTTTCGTCTTGGCGCTCTGGTCGCGCTCAGCCCTTTTGGATGAGCTGATTCACTTGATTGCTCTGATCGTCGGCGCAACGGTGCTGGGACTGATTATCTCCGGGTCGGGCGCGTCCACCTGGGTGAACGTGCCCGGCCCAGAGCGCGCTGAGAAGACCTTCTCGTTCGACGGCACGCTTGATAGAGCTGCCCCAACGCTCTCTGTTACGATCGACTTACACAACGGCAGCGCGACCGTGCAGACCCGGGAGGGCGAGACGTTCCAGATCACGATCACAGCGCGCGCTCGCGCGTGGAGTCCTGAAGAAGCCCGGCGACTCATCGACAGCGTGGCGCTCATGCCGCAGCTCTCCCCAACAGAGATCAGCTTTCGCGCCCCCAGGGTCTCATTTGGCCCGTTCAGCTCGCTGGAGACTGACGTCCAGCTTCTGCTGCCGCGCGGGCGCGTCTATGAACTAAATATCAGCTCGCTCAACGGCGCGATCACCGTCCAAGAGATCAACGCAGCCACAGCAGATGTGAACGCGACAAACGGGCGCATCCAACTGAATACACTCACAGCGCAGCACGCCACGCTCCAGACGGCCAACGGCTCCATCAGCGGAAGGCTGTCAGCCAATCAAGCGACGATCACCACGGCCAACGGCTCCATTGATTTGATCTTAGGAAGCGTCACGGGGAGCTACGAGCTGAGCACCTTCAACGGCTCGATCGAACTCGACGTGCCCGATGACCCTCAGATCGGGTATTCGATCTCGGCGCAGAGCGTGACCAGCCGCGTGCGCGTCCAGATTCCCAACTTTGACTTTCGCCGACAAGAGCGCCGCGACGTCGAGGGCCAGACGAGCAATTTTCAGACTGCTCCAACGAAGATCACAATCAGAGCGGTGACGACGAACGGACACATCGAGGTCCGTTAGCCCTCGATCAGTTTTTTGCGGATGCGCGCGCTCAGAAAATCAATAGCCATCACTACGGGGATGATCACAACAAGACAGATTCCTACGATGTCCCAGGCCCGATAGGATTGAGCCTCGTTGATGAGCGAGCCGATCCCCCCAGCCCCTACAATCCCCAGCACTGACGCTGCCCGCACGTTAATCTCGAATCGGTAGAGAAAGAGCGCCAGAAACTCCGGAAGCACCTGGGATACGATCGCATAGCGAAAGACTTGGACGCGAGATGCCCCGGCCGATTGCAAGGCTTCCACCGGCTCTTTACGGATCTTCTCGACGATCTCAGCGTTGAACTTTCCCAGCATCCCAATGGAGTGAATCGCGATAGCCAGCACCCCCGCCAGCGGCCCCGGTCCAAACGTTGCGATGAAGAAGATCGCGAGAATCAATTCGGGAAAGGCACGAATGACGTTGGGGATCTGCTTCATCCCCACCGCGACGCCCACAGGCACCCCAACGTATCGTCGTGACGCCAAAAACCCCAGCGGCACCGAGAGCAGAAAGCTGATGGTCGTGCCCACCAGGGCGATCTGCAGCGATTCGATCATGCGCCGGACTGCCAGTCCAAAATATTCCGTCGCCGGATCGGTAATGATGGCCCACACGAGATTCTTCAAATAATCCAGCCGTTCCAGCAGCCTGGAGAAGTCGATCTCCAGCGACATCAGCGACCAGACGATCAATCCCCCCAGGAAACTCCAGCCCAGCCCGCGCAGCAGGGGGTGGAGCACTATCCCATGCACAAAGGCATCACGAATGCGATTGGCTACCGCGTCGATCACGATCACCAGCGCGAAGATCAACAAGGCGATCGTGAGGACCTGGGGGTAGTTGCGCCACTCCAGCGCCGTCGTCAACTGCATGCCGATGCCCCCAGCCCCGACGTAGCCCATCACCGCCGAGACGCGCACGTTCAGCTCAAACACATAGATCACGTGATCGATAAAAGCGGGGATGAGCTGGGGCAGCACGGCATAGCGGATCACATAGAGTTTGCCTGCCCCTGTGGCCTCGACAGCCTCGAGGGGCTTGGGATTAATATTGTCTGCAGATTCTGAGGTCAGCTTGGCGATGATGGCGCAGGCGAAGAACGAGAGCGCCCCGACGCCAGCTGCCGGCCCAAAGCTCAGTGCGACCACAAACAAGACGGCGTAGAGCAAGTCGGGGATCGTGCGCAGGATGTTCATCACCGTGCGTACCGGCCAGTAGATGAAGGCACGGCGCACCACAAGCTGCGACCCAAAAACGATCAGCGGCAGCGCCAGCAGCGCCCCAAAGAACGTCCCCAGGGTTGCCATCTGCAAGGTCTGCACGAGAGGGCGCACCAGCTGCGGCAGCGCCGAGAAGTCTGGGGGATACATCCGCCCCAGCAACTCGAAGAACTTTCCGCCGTATTGAACGAGGGCGAGCGGGTTGAACTCGACGCCCTGGAGGGCCCAGGCATAGAGGGCGATGAGCGCGGCAAGCCCCAGGGCACTGCCTGCACGCCTCCGCCAGGGCCTAGCCTCCTCAGTCCGCGGAGCCATAGATCTCTTCTTCAAAGGTTTCGCGATTGATCGCGGTGATGGGCCTGTCGTAGATGATGCGCCCGCCCTTGAGCCCGATGATCCGTCGCCCGTACTTAAACGTCAAGACGGGATCGTGCAAGTTCACAATGGTCGTGATCCCTTCTTCTTCGTTGATCTTCTTGAAGATGCCCATGACGATATTGGCCGTGATGGGATCGAGAGAGGCCACGGGTTCATCGGCGAGGATGAGTTTGGGGGTTTGCAGGAGCGCGCGGGCGATCCCCACGCGCTGCTTCTGGCCTCCCGACAGACGGGCGGCACGATCGCCATGCCGCGGTTGGGGAATCCCCACGCGCACCAAGGCCTGGTGCGCACGCTCGATCTGATCTGCGGGAAACCTTCCCAAGAGAGACCTCCACAGCCCCACCTGGGCTACCGTCCCCACGAGGACGTTTGTCAGCACGGACAAGCGCTCGACGACGTTATACTCTTGGAAAATGAAGCCGATGCGCGAGCGGATCTGCTGCAGTTCGCGTCGGGAAGCCTTCAGCACATTGGTCCCGTCAAAATAGATCTCCCCGTCAATGTGGGCATGGTCGTTCTCCGCGAGGCGGTTAATGGCTCGCAAGAGTGTAGATTTCCCCGAGCCGGAGACCCCGGCCACGACGACGAACTCTCCAGGGTAGATCTCGAGGCTGACATTGTCGAGGGCCTTGACAGGGCGCACGCCAGGGTAGGTCACACTGAGATTTTGCACGCGTAAGATAGGCGCACCCATGCTCTCTTCTCTAATTATAAGCGGCCCGAAGAGGGGAGGCAAAGGGGGCAGAGAGACCCTCTGCCCCCTCGTGAATGTATTATTGATTCTCGCACTTAGCCAAGTTGGGTTGGATCTCTTTGGCGACGACGCGCACGGCCTCAAGGGCTTTGAGCATATCGTAGCCCTCGGGGACGGGGACGAAATCGGTGGCATCGAGCGCGTCCTTGCCGAACTTCTTGCCCTCCTCGGTCTTCATGACCTCGACAAACGCTTGCTTGATCGTCTCGCGCAGCTTGGCATCGAGCGCTTTGATAGCAACGATGCCGTCGTTGGGGATGTCATCGCTGTAGCCGACGACGCGGACCTTGGTGCTGGGTTCGGGGTCTCCGGGCTTCCAGCCCAATTCTTTCTTGGTTTGCTCGGTGTTGAGGCTCTCGCGCACGTCATCGAAGCCCACACCGACGTCCACGTCCTTCTTGTAGACAGCGATTGCTGAAGCTAGGTGATTCGCAGCGCGGATCGTCTTGAAGTTCTTATAATCTCCGGGCAGGATCCCCAAGTCTTTGAGGGTCTTGCAGGGGAAGAGAAAGCCGCTGGTGGAGGTTGAGCTGCCGCCGTAGCTGAATTTCACGGTTGCCCCGGATTTCACCAAGCTCACCAGGTCGTCCTGGGGGTCTTGGTTGGTGTCCTTGAGGGCCATCAGCTTGCTGTCGGTGTGCACCATGAACTGTGAGCGGAAGGTTAAGCTCGTGCCGCGCTTGGTGACGTTGATGGGGATCGCCCCGTAGCTGTCGACAACTTGGACGATCTGGAACGGCCCCAGCAAGCCGACGTGGATCTTCTCCGCGCCGAGGGCTTCGATCGTGGCAGGATAGGACTCGGGGATGACGGCGCGCACGCGCTGCACTTGGGGGAAGCCATGGGTCTGCACGTAGCCCAAGACGAGTTTGGCCAGGCCCTCAACCGGAGGCTGTAGGATCGTCGCGGCCCGCGACGGCACCATGCCTACGACAAGCTCCTCCGGCACCAACGTTCCTTGTTGCGACACGCCAGGCAGACTGACCATCAAACTGCCCAGCAACATCCCGACCGCCAGCAACCCTAACACCCCGACCAGACGACGCCCACGCCACATCTGCATACTCCTTGAACCTCCTATTGTTTATAGTAATGCGCTTTTCTATATATAAAGCGCATTTTCGCTATATTATACCGTAGAGGGCGCGGGTTTGTCAAATGAGGGGCATGACGAAAAATATCCGTTGTCATGGGCATTATGAGCCCATACGAGCGCCTATTGTAATGCCTATCATAGTCATCCTGCGCCGGGAGTTGGTATACTCTGGCCCATGAGAGCACTGACAGTAAAAGCGATCGCCTTCACGCTGATCTGTCTTCTGGGATGGGCACAGGTCGGACAGAGCCAGCCGAAACGGGTCTTCGTCGTAGTAGACCCTGGGCACGGCGGCTGGGACCCCGGCGCCGTCGGATATTATGGCACCCAAGAGAAAGATATCAATCTCGCGATCGCCCAATTTATTCGGCTATTGGGCTTGTACGACGATGAGATCACCATCGTGCTGACGCGCTCCGAGGACGTCTACGTCCCGCACCGCGAGCGCACGGATATAGCGAATCGTCTCAAAGCCGATCTCTTTGTGTCTATTCACGCCAATGCCCATCCGCGCAGCTCGGCCGCCAACGGCATCGAGGTCTTAGTCCACGACGACACGAGCTTGGCGAACTATCCGCAAAGCCGCGCCCTGGCGCTCTTGCTCCAAAAGCGCCTCACGCGCACGCTGGGCGTCACCGACCGAGGGATCAAGCATCAACGGCTCTTCATCCGCTGGGCCCGGATGCCCGCCGTGCTCATCGAGACGGGGTTTTTGACAAACCCTGCAGAAGAGCTCAAACTGCGCAACTTCAGCTATCAGTGGGCTGTCGCCCAGACTATCTTTCATACTATAAAAGAGTACTTACGAAGCACTAAGGCGCGCTAGGCGCCCCAGGCCAGCAAGCACGAAGAGCGAGAGCGCGGCCAGGACGATCGTCGGCCCCGGCTGAGTGTCCAGATAGTACGAGCCGATCAGCCCTCCGTAGACCGAGAGCAGACCGCACCCGATTGCTAAAAAGAGCGCCTGACGGAAGCTGCGCGCGAGCTGGAGCGCCGCTGCCACCGGCAGCACCAGCAACGCGGAGATCAGCAAGAGCCCCACGATCTGGATCGCCGAGACGATCGTAAGCGCGGCCAAGAGCACCAAGACGATATTATACACGCCCACGCGAATCCCCGAGGCCCGCGCGGTCTCCTCATCGAAGGTGATGAAGAGCAACTCGCGGCGCGCTATAAAGATCACGGACAAAACAATAGCTGCGATGAGCGCGAGCTGCACGATGTCACGGGGCTGGAGGGTGATCACGCTGCCGAAGAGATAGTTCCAGAGCTGATCTGTGGAGCGTCTGGCAAGTCGTGCCAAGACTAGTCCCAACGCCAAGCCCGATGAGAGAAAGATCGCGATGGCGACATCTCCGCTGAGCCGCCCCTTCGCCCGCAATCGTTCAATGCCGACGGCTGCCACCGCCGAGTAGCAAAGCGCCATCAGGATCGGATCGGCTCTGACGAGCTGCCCAAAGGCGACACCGCCAAAAGCGATATGCCCCAGCCCGTCCCCGATCAAGCCGTAGCGCCGCAGCACTAAGAAGATCCCAATAGTCGGGGCGAGTACCCCGATAATAGTCCCCCCCACAAAAGCCAAGCGCATAAATTCGAACTCGAAGATCTCCAGCATTGATCTCTCACTTCCTTCTTTCTTCCCTAAAGGGAAGGGGGAAAGCGCCCCTCCCCCTTTAGGGGAGGGGCTGGGGGAGAGGTCCACCCATGCCGATGTTGCACCAGCTTTCTCCCCGCGTAGACCCTCTCTAAGAGATCGCTTGCTAAACACTCTTGCGGCGTCCCGCAGAAGAGCAGCTTTCTATTTAAGCAAGCGATCTTCGTCACTTGCTTGACAATCGCTTCGATATCGTGCGAGACCAAGATGATCGTCAAGCCCCGCTCGCGATTGAGCTGAGCCAAGAGCTCATAGAACTCGGCTTCGACCGTGGGATCGACGGCAGCCGTTGGCTCGTCGAGCAGGAGAAGTTCTGGCTCTTGGGCCAAGACACGCGCCAGAAAGACCCTCTGTTGTTGCCCCCCAGAGAGCTCGCGGATGGGGCGCTTGCGCACCTCTTCAATGTGCACGGCGCGCATGGCTCGCTCCACCGCTTCGGTATCGCTGCGCCTCCACGGCCTCCAGCGCCGGTGGGGCACCCGCCCCAGGCGCACGATCTCCTCTACCGAAGCCGGAAAAGTGCGCTCATACTCCCAGCTGCGCTGGCGCACGTAGCCGATCCGCGCCTGACTGCTCTCCGCTCCAAAGAGCCGGATCGTTCCGCGCTGGGGGGAGAGCAGCCCGAGAATGAGCCTGAGCAGCGTCGTCTTGCCCGAGCCGTTGGGGCCGATCAGGCCTACGATCTCCCCTGGCTCTATTGTAAGAGAGATATCTTCGAGCACCGGCTCAGCGCCGTAGCTGAACCACAGATGCTCGATCTCGATGATGGGTGCGCTCATCGGCACTCCAGCCCGATCCGTAAATTCTTGAGATTCTCTTCCATAAGCACGAGATAGGTCTTCCCTGCGCGCTCCTCTTCTTGGCCCTCAATCGAGGAGAGGGGCAAGATCTGGGCGCCCAGCTCGCGCGCCAGCACCTCGAGGGCTTTCAGCGCATCGAGTTTTTCCGCGAAGATGTACTTGATTCCCTTCTCTCGGCCGAGCCGAATCAGTTCAGCCAGACGCTGCGGTGTCGGCTCGCTCGGCTCTAAGCCCGACAGGGCGTGCGCCCTCAGATTATAGCGTGCCGCGAAGTAGTCCATAAATCTGTGTGAGACGATAAGATCGCGGAGCCGACACGATTTCAAGCCCTCACGAATCGTCGCATCGAGCGCGTCGAGCTTGGCGGTATACTGTTTAGCGTTCTCGCTATAGACCGAGCTCCGGTCGGCGACGGTTAGGCCATCTCGAATCTGTTTGATCATCTCTTTGGCCAAGACCGGATCGAGCCAGACGTGGGGATCATATTCAAATTCTTCCTCCTCGGCCTTGCGCAACGGCAGCCCTTTGGTCGCCTCGATGATCACTATCCTCTCGCGATTCCTCACAACGCTGAGAAGCTTTTTCACCCACGCGTCATCCATGCTGGCCCCGTGATAGACGAAGACCTGTGCTTCTTCGACGGCCTTGATATCGGCGGGCGTCGGTTCGTAATCGTGGGCGCTTGCCCCTGCGGGAACTAAATTTTTGACTTCTATGCGATCACCACCGACGTTCTTGGTGAGCTCATAGGGGATATAGAAGCTCGCGACAGCTTTGAGCTTCGGCTGAGCCACTCCGATCAAAACAGCTAGCAACGCTAACAACGCTGCCAATACCGTTACTCTCTTCATCGGTGTCTCCTCCTAGTTCATTATTTATTGAAAATGAATTTCAGTTTTAGGGCCGAAAAAAACTATTGGCACTGAGGGCATCGTCCGACCACCTCTAAGTGATGCGCTTCGATGGAAAACCCTGTGCGCTCGTGTAGCCCATGGAGGGTGTTGTCAAGCTCACAATCGGAGAACTCCTCGACGCGCCCGCAGGTGCGGCAGATCAACTGATGGCGATGGCTTTCATTGGAGCGGACCGCGGCAAAGCTGTGGCACCCTGCTCCAGTGTGTACTCGCTGCACCAAGCTCAGCTGCTCTAACAACGCCAACGTCCGGTAGACTGTGACCAATCCCAGCGTGCGATGGCGCTGCCGTGCCCGACGGTGGATCTCCTCCGGCGTGAGGCAAATCGGCTCTGCCCAGAGCACCTCCAGCACGGCGCGACGCGGCTTGGTCACCCGGTACCCTTGCTCCTTGAGACGGCCTTCCCACCCTGCTGTCAGGGCGCTCATCGTTCTCTTCGTTATTGAAAAAATTTTTCAGTTATAGTATACAGAGCTTCATCCGTCCTGTCAAGCCCTTGACAATCTATATAGCTATATATTACAATGCGCATCAATCACAAGAGACGGGAGGGATTATGGAGACACGGAGAGTGCAGATCACAGGCGGGGCGACGTTTATGGTCACCTTGCCCAAGGATTGGGCCGAAAAGCAGAAATTGCACGCGGGCGCGGAGGTCGAGCTCCATCCTCATGACCCCGATTTGCTGATATTGCGCCCGCATCGCGATGCCCAGCCCACTCGCGGGGTCTTGCCCCTCGATGACAAGACCGGCGACGCCCTCATGCGGTCGTTCATCTCGATGTACGTGGCGGGGTTTGATATCATTGAAGTCAAGGGCGAGCGCATCACCCCCGATCAACGCCAGACGATCCGCAAGATCACCCAAGCGCTCATCGGCCCAGAGATCATGGAGGAATCCAAAGATTCTATTGTCATTCACAACCTGCTCAACCTTGCGGAGCTCTCCGCTCCCAAAACGCTCGATCGGATCTTCTTGATGGTGCACGACATGTTCGCCGACGGCGTGCGCGCCCTTGCCGAACACGATGCCGAACTCGCTCGCGACATCGCCGCTCGCGACGAAGATGTCGACCGGCTCTATCTGATGCTCTATAGGCAATTTCGTATCGTCTTGAACGATCTCTTGGCTGAGGAGGCGTTGGGGGTCAGCCGCGTCAAGCTCTTCGATATCCATACGGTCGCGCGCCAGCTGGAGCGCGTCGCCGATCACGCCGTGAAGATCGCCGATGTGACCGCAGCCCTCAAGGCCAAGCCGCCCGCGAAGATTGCGGACACCCTGCGCAAGGTTGGCGACCAAGTCGCCGGGCTCCTCAAAGAGTCCGTGGATGCATTTCGCGCTCCCGATCCTGGTTCGGCCAATCGCGTGATCGACCACGCTCTCGACGTCGAGGAGCGCCTGATGAAGGCCGGCAAACTCCTGTGGGACCTCAACCCTCAGGAGGCCCAGCTCATCGGGATTGCTTTTGACAGCATCGGGCGCGTGAAGGACTATTCGATCAACATCGCTGAGACAGCGCTCAATACCGCTGCCCCAACACCCTAGTGTGATTTTTACTCGATGGGGGTGGTGTGAAACTCGGCAGGCTCCCTATCCCGCCAAGGCGCGGCGCACTCGCTCTATGTCTACGCGATGGCGGCACAGCTCAACCCCGTCGAGCACGACGACGGGGATCTCGTACTGATACTGGGTCATGAGACTTGGGTCTTGCGTGATGTCGCAGAGCGCAAGCTCGAAGGCGATCTCGCGCTGGAGCGCGCGCAGCTCGCGCTCGGCTGCGGCACAGAGCCCGCACTCCGGCTTGGTGTAGAGCGTCACGGTCTTCATAGTTTTATTTAGACTCTTTGAAAGCGATAGGGTTCGCTCTGGCGGACGCGCCCGGCCCTCTCCAGCTCTTCTAAGTGAGCATAGACCTCGCCAGCGCCGAGCAACACGTGATACTCCCGCATTGTCCCGAAGAGCTTCTGTGCGATCTCAAATGCCGTGTACGCGCGCCCGTCGCTCAAGATCTGTACGATCAAATCCGATCGTTTGCGATGATGCTGCAAGATCTTCTCGATGCGCGGGCGGGGGTTCACCCACGGGCGGCCATGCCCCGGCCAAATCTCAAGGTCTTCCACCCTGGGCAGATCGAGAATCTTCGTGAGCGAGTGCAGGAATTTCCCCAGGTGCCCCTCGGAGGTGACGTCGGTCGCGCCGACGTTGGGCGTGTACGTCGGCAGCAGATGATCACCTGTGAACAGTTTGTCTTCTAAGAGAAAACAGACCGAGCCTGCGGTGTGACCTGGGGTGTGCAGGGTGGAGAATTCGAGCTGGCCGAATCGTAATTGTTGGCCGTTATGGATCTGCTGGGCCGAGGGGACGGAGCGAGCAAGCCCCGCGAAGCGCGCACGGAAGCCCGCCATCTGCTGTATGATCGCATCGGGGATGCCCCAGCGCCGCATCGCGTCCAGATAGAGCTGAGAGACCGTAGCGTGACGATCCTCAAACCAGGCGACGTCAGCCCAATCGTCGGCATGGACGTAGACGGCCGCACCGGATTCTTGTTGAATAGCATGGGCCAGCCCACAGTGATCTACATGCTTATGGGTCAGCAGAATAGCAGCAATATCTTTCAGGGAACAGTTGAGTTTTGCCAGCTCGCGTTGCAATAAGCTCAGAGACTCCTCGGTACCGATGCCGGTGTCTATGAGCACGGCAGGGCTCTGAGGGCTACGAATGAGCCAAGCATTCGTCGGGCTTTCAAAGTAGGGGTTGGGGATGGTCAGCTGATGAACAGAGACGCTCATGGCACATCTATCTTAGCGCAGTCCAGCGATATACGCAACTGAGAAGTCTGTTTGAAAATCTCCTTGCGCTTCGGTAAACTGTACTCACCACCATGAGCATTCGTGTCTGCGTCTTTGTTCTGATCAGTCTCTTGGCGTTTACGGCTCAGGCCCAGGAGCCGCGCACGGCGATCCAAACGCGCCTGCTCGGGGACCAGAGCCCCCGAGAACTTGAAGTCAAGACGGGCTTAGTAAGCTATATCTTCTCCGAAACTGGCGGGACGCTCCGGAGCGTCTATTTGTATTTCTCTGCCCCCTGGGGTAATCCCCCAGCGGAGATCTTGCCCGACGTCAAAGTGAAACCTGAAGACCTCTCCCGGCTCTACGCCCCCGACACGACCTTCCCCCTGTCTTTGACCATAGGCCCTGTCACCCCCCAAACACCCTACCAAGCAGAGATACTGCCCAGTGGGGACCCAAAAACCCAAAGAGTCGTGTTCACCTATCAGAATGACACCCTAAAGATTGAGAAGGCTGTCACGGTCATCAACGCACCGGATTACACAATACGCGTCGAGCTGCGTATAGAGAACCCCTCTGCTGAAACGCTCTCGCTCCCTGAGGGCTGGCAGATGGCGTTGGGGGCCGGCGTTCAAGATGCCCGTTCCGAAGGGCGGTTTCTCTTCGACGGCGTGCGCTCACGCGAGATCCTGCAGAACTACAAGAGCTTCGAGGGCGTGGGGTTTGTTGGGAATAATTTATTACTATGGCTGCGCAACGACCCTGCCCAGACGGATATTCGTCCCTGGGTAGGCACTGATACCAAGGGCAGGCAGATCCTGGGCGTGGGCTCTGCAGGGCTGAAGATAGCGCCGGGTGAGAGCCGAACGTATCGCTTTGCGCTCTACGCCGGACGGCTCAATCTGGTCTTCCTAGAGCAGGCGGGATTAGAGCACGTCACCGATCACGGCTTGTGGAGCCAGGCGCTCGCCGGGGTGACGAAATTTCTCAATCTGCTCTATGAGTACACGGGCAACTACGGCTGGGCACTCATTCTGTTTACGCTGATTATCCGGCTGTTGATGTACCCCCTGACGCGCGCGCAGTTCCACTCGATGGCGAAGATGAAAGAAGTGCAGCCGAAGCTGGAGAAGCTCCAGGCGCGCTACCCCTCGCTGACGCAATTGCGGGCGATGTACCCGAAGATGTCCGAGGAGGAGCTCAAGCGTCGCGCGCGTGAGAACCGCGAAGAGTTAACAAAGAAGCAGATGGAGCTCTTTCGCAAGGAAGGGGTCAACCCCCTGGGGGGGTGCCTGCCGGCACTCTTACAGATCCCCATCTTTATTCTGCTCTGGCGCGTGGTGATCTACAGCGCCGAGGCGATCCATCTCAGCCCGGGATTTCTCTGGATGAGCGACCTCAGCCAGCACGACTCGCTCTATATTATCGTCGCATTGACAGTTCTGGCGCAGGTCGCGCAGGGCAAACTGACCCCCACCCCCGCCAGCGGCCAGAACCAAGTGATGACCTGGCTCTTCCCCATTGCCTTCGGGTTTCTGCTCAAGGATCTCTCGGCAGGGCTCTGGTTGCACTATTTCGTCTCGACGCTCGTCCAGGTTGGCCAACAGCTTGTGGTGATGTGGGAGTTGCGCCGTCAGCCCAAGCCCAGCACCCCCGAACTCGAGGAAGCTTCCGAGGCCGTCAGCGATGGATCCCAAGGTCACTCAAGCAGTTGAGAGCTTTCTGCAGGAGCTCTTTCAGATTGCCGGCGAGGCGGCTCGCCTCCGGCTCTCTCAGGGCGATCAAGAGCTTCTGATTGACCTTCAAGGGGCGCAGGTCTTCGTCGGGCAGAACCAGCGGGCGCTGCGTGCGCTCGCCCATCTCGTCGAGATCTACCTGAAACGAACGCTGAATCTTGATATAACTGTTCAGGTTGATGCTGATGGCTTCCGGGAGCGCCGTCGGGCTGAGCTGCGCGAGATGGCCCTCCAGTGGGCCGAAGAGGCCCTGCGCGAACAGAAGAGAATCGTGCTCGACCCGATGGAGCCCTATGAGCGCAAAGCGATCCATGAGGCGTTGAGCACTCTTCCCCGCGTGCGCACCTACAGCGAGGGCCAGGGCGAGGAGCGCCGCGTCGTCATAGAGCCGATCTGACCCGCCGACACTCTCCGAGAAGACAAAGATCACCCCTCCTCCCTTCCGACAGTCCTTCCGTCGGCGCAGGAACTCTCTTAAACTCACACCAAGCGAAGGGGGATTCCGCCAGAGAGATGGCTAACAGACTCGTGCGCCAGAGAGGGGTGCTTCATCTCATCGCTGTTATCCCCCTCTCTCTCTCTTTGCTCGACCCAAGGCTCTGGGGAGCTCTGGTAGGAGCTGCACTCTTAGTGGGCACAGCAACGCTCGCCCGTCGCTGGTGGCTCGATCTTCTCGGGGTGCTCGCTGCGGCGAGTATCGCGTATCTTTCGGGATACCGCATTGAGTTCGTCACAAGCCCCGACGGGGGCTTCTTCTATCTTCATTGGTGGAGCGCAGCTTTAACGCTCGGCTGGATCATCGTGGTCAGCCAAGGGGTCTTCACCATCGGGCAGCTCGAGCCCTCAGGGCATCTCTTGGCGAAGATACTGGTCATCTCGGGGAGTGCCCTCTTGGCGATCAGCCTCGTGCAGGGGCAGCTGCCCGGCGTGATGCTCTTGTTCGCTTTGCTTATGATCGTGCTGGTATTGCGAAGATATGATGTGCCTGCGCAGCGTTGGAGCCGAGTTGTGGGCTATGCTTTTGCCTTGGCTGCTATCGTCGGCATGGTGAAGACGACGGCATCGGTGGCATTGCTCGCCCCGGTGATCGGGTTGGGGCTGCCATTGACGAGCACTCTTTCTATTGTGTACAGCCACAGGGTCGCTCTCTCAGGGCTGAACAAGCTGAAGATCGGTCCTCACGATGGGCTGGTGCTGCTCTATCTGCTCTCGGCCTATGGGAGCGTCCTAGCATTCCTGGGGGCTCGACTACAAGCAGGAGCGCTGGCTGTGATCGCAGGGGTGACCGGCTTCGGTCTGGGGATGCTCGTTTGGGGTATTATGCGCCGCTCCATCTGCGCGAGCACAGCGCACAAGCTCACGCTCTTTGGGACGCCCATCGAGTGCGTCACTAGTGACGAGGCCGTCAGGAAGCTCGAAGACTTTATCGCGTCTGGGAGAAGGGCTATAGTCTGCACGCCAGACACGACGGCTGTTCTACGTGCCCAGCGGGATCGCAAGCTGAGAGAGATCTACGAGCAAGCCGATCTTGTCACCCCTGATGGCACGGGGATCGTGTGGGCCGGACAGCTGTTGGGAGCGCCGCTGCGCCAGCGCGTCTCGGGGATTGATCTCTTAGAAAAGTTCTTTGCGTGCTGGGCCCGGCCCCTGCGGGTCTTCTTGTTGGGGGCAGCGCCGGGGGTAGCCGAGCAAGCAGCCCGAACGCTTACTCAACGGTACCCCAATCTCCAGATCGTCGGGACGCATCACGGGTATTTTCGCTCTGACGAGAACGAACAGATTCTCAGACTTATTGATCAAGCGCAGCCCGATATGCTCTTAGTTGGGCTGGGGGTGCCGCGCCAAGAACTATGGATGCACGAGAATCGAGCGAAGCTGAGAGTGTCGGTACTGATAGGCGTCGGCGGGTGCTTTGACGTCTGGGCAGGGAGAGTGAAGCGCGCGCCCATGAGTTGGCAACGTCTCGGGCTCGAATGGCTCTATCGCGCTCTGCAGGAGCCGCGCCGTCTCATCCGAGTGAGCACACTCCCGGTCTTCGTGGGGCAGGTTTGTCTGACCAAGATCGCACGGGTGCTCTGCGACTAAGCTGAGGGCTCCAAGATATCTTCGATCTCGAGCTGCACTTGTGGGCGCCCCGTCCACGTATCACAGCCGAGCTTGAACGCCAACCCCACCGTGCCCGCACGCTCGACATCGTACGCAAACTCTCCCAACGAAAATCCGATCGCTGAGAACTCCTTCCCCTCAGCAGCTACCCTGAGCTTGAGATGACGGCTCCCGTTGCCCACCGTGCGCAGCTCTAGAATCTGCGCAGAGCGCAGCAGAAACCGTGGGGTGGGATGGCCCATGCCAAATGGCGCCAGCCGCATCAGATCCAAGTATGTCTCCAGACTGATCTCTTCAGGCGCAAGCTCGGTCTCCAGCTCGTGCAGCGGGTCTTCTAGATCGTGCAACGCTGCGCGAGCATAGGCACACAGGCGCTCCCGGAGGAGGGCCAGCCTCTCGGTGCGAATCGAGAACCCTGCAGCCATAGAGTGTCCGCCATAACGCTCAAAGAGCTCGCTATGTTTCTCTAGAGCTTCTATGATGTCAAACCCCGGAATGCTCCGGCACGACGCCCGGCTGATCTCGTCTCCTACAGAGACCAAGACCGTGGGACGATAATATTTCTCAGCCAAGTCCGAAGCGACCAGCCCGATCAGCCCAGGATTCCAATATCGCCCTGCGAGGAAGATCAGCTTTTCGTTCTGCCAGTCAGCTTGGCTATGCAACTGCTCTTCGGCTTGGTAGAGCAGGTCATCTTGGGCGATCTGGCGGTCTTGATTATACGCGAGCAATTTGGTTGCAAGCTGCTCGGCTTTTGTGGGCACAGCTGTCACTAAGAGCATGAACGCATCGCGGGGATCGCCGACGCGGTTGGCAGCGTTCAGTTTGGGCACGAGAATATAGCCCACTTCGCCGGTCGTCAGCCGTTGGGGATCGAGCGAGAGTTTTTCTATTAAGACGCGCAGCCCCAAACACGCTTGGCCCGCGGCAACGCGGCGCAGCCCTTGTGCGACAAGACGCTGATTCTCAGCGCAGCCGTTGCGCACCAGCGGCACCAAATCCCCCACCGTGCCCAGCATCACTAAGTCTAAGAACTCTTCAGAGGCTTGCGGAGGCGCCCCGCGCTGCTCATAGAGCGCACGCACTACCTGAAAGACCACGCCAACAGCCGCAAGGTCTTTATTGGGGTATGAGCATCCTGGCTGCTTGGGGTTGATGATCGCATACGCTGGGGGCAGCTGAGAGGGCGGATGGTGATGGTCGCTGATGATGACGTCAATCCCGTGCTCTTGAAGGCTCTGGACAAACTCAGTTTCAGAGATGCCGCAATCAGCGGTGATCAAGAGCGAAAAGCCCTCGTTCTTCAGACGGTGCAGGACGGCCTCGCTCAGGCCGTGGCCGCGCTCTCGATCCGACAGATCAACCTTGACGCCTTGAGCCCCTAGGGCGCGCAGGGCTTTATAGAGCAACGCTGTGCTGGTGATGCCGTCAACGTCAAAGTCCCCCTGAATAAAAATTTTTTCGCCTTGGCGCAGGGCGCGGTCAATGCGCGCGACTGCTTCTTTGACCCCGTGCAGTTGCCAAGGCGAATAGAGATGCCCCCGATCGAGCAGTTCCATGGGGGTATCGGGGGCGCGAACCGCCAAGACCCGCGCCACCGGGGCCGAACACCCCAGCTCGCGAGCGATCTGCGCTGCCCGCTCAACGGAGAGCTCTTTCAGACGCCAGCGGCGCTTGTACACCAGCGACTGCATCACGTGGGACATGAGACGTCAGGCCTGTGCGACCAGCTTCATGAACCGCGCCTTCAAGCGTGCGGCTTTATTCTTATGGATCGCGCCGCGTAGTGCAGCCTTGTCCGCAGCCTTGGCCAACTGGGGCAAGAGCGCTTGCGCTTCTTGCTTCTGCCCCGCGCTCAGGTGCTTGCGAATCTGCCGAATGACTTGGCGAATGCTCTCCTTGCGCTTCAGGTTGCGTAATCGCGCCCGCTCGCTCTTCCGTAACGCCTTTTCTGCCGCCCGTACGTTGGGAATAAGAGATCACCTCGATATATATCAAACTGTTCTCTGCGAAAATATGGGTCGAAAAAGCTGAAATATCTTATCAGATCACGGCAAGGCCGTCAAGGGAGATCGGCACGCGGTATCTTGGCGCTGAGCCGTGTGTATGCTATACTTCAACGCACGAAAGGAGGGCCCGATGGACGACCGAATTCCCATGACGCCCGAGGGCTACCAGCAACTGAAAGCCGAGCTGGAACGGTTAGTCTCGGAGCGTCCTAAGATCGCTGAGATCATCGCGCGTGCGCGCTCCTACGGCGACCTCAGCGAGAACGCTGAGTACCACTCAGCCAAAGAGAAACAAGCCTTGCTCGAAGCGAAAATCCGCGATCTCGAACATAAACTCTCTCGGGCTTTCATTGTTACTACTGATGGCCAGGGCCGTCAGGTGACCCTCGGCTGCTGGGTGACTGTGGAAGACACGCTCACTGGGGCGTCGTTTAAGTATAAACTGGTCGGCCCAGCAGAAGCTGACCCCGAACACGATTTCATCTCTGCGGCGTCTCCTGTGGGCAAGGCTCTCTTGGGCAAAGAACCGGGCCAGTTCGTCGAAGTGCACACCCCTCGCGGCGTGCGCACCTATAAGATTCTCAAGGTCGAACTGTGATTCTGTGGCTTGTTGTGCTCGCTTTTGGCCCTGGAATATTCTGGCTCTGGTACGTCTATCAGAAAGACAGATGGGAGCCGGAGCCGCGCACGCTCGTCATCAAGACGTTTCTGTTGGGCATGGCGTGCGCCCTGCCCGCAGCGCTGCTCGAAGTCCCGTTCGCGTGGTCTGGGGTCTTTCTTATAGTTGTCGCTGCGCCGGTCATCGAAGAATACGCGAAATATTTTGTCGTGAGCCGCACGGTCTATAGATATATCGAGTTCAGCGAGCCCATGGACGGCATCGTCTACTCCGCAGCCGCGGCGCTGGGCTTCGCTTCGATTGAAAATCTTCTCTATCTTGCAGTAGCTCAGAATCAGCAGATGCTCACGCCGGTCTTTCTGGGGCGAGCTGTTTTCTCCGTGCCGGGGCATGTGCTCTTTTCGACGATCTGGGGCGCGGCGCTGGGGAGAGCCAAGTTCGTCTCTGACCCCGCCCGCCAAAAGACGCTCATCTCTAGCGGGCTGGTGACGGCGATGGCCGCTCACGGGGTGTTTAATCTCTTAGCAATGTTCGAGCTGCTCGGCGCTGCCGGGCTCTTAGTCTTTCTGTTTTTCGCGTGGAAGTTCTTTCATCAGCGCGTCGAAGCAGCGGTGTCTGAGTCATCGTATGCTCAACGGTTGGGTCGGTTTCTCAGGCGTCGAGATGATAGCAGCTCCCACCCTTGACCGCCGCACCAAAACCGGGCATAATAGCGCCACAAATCTTAGAGCCAAAGGAGTCTTCTATGAAGAGAATGCTTGTGGTTCTTGTCTCTCTGTCGGTCACGATGGGGTTCTTCTCACTCAAGCCGGAGATCGGCACGCCCGCTGGTGTGTACACGCTCTCCGTTGCCCCATCGAGTGCAGTCATTGAGGAGATCATCCAGCAAGTCAATGAAGAGAACCTGCGCGCACATATCTGTGCGCTTCAATCTCGTGACGGCGGGGAGTTTTGCAATAGCGAGGGATCGCGCTGGGCATGCGATGGGACAGCGATTGACCGCGCCTTAGAGTACGCGCAGCAGCATTTTGAGAAATTGGGGCTGAAGGCCGAGTACGTGCCCTTCTCCCTCTCCTGTCGCGTGGGATTATCTCGCAATATAGAAGCGATCCTGCCGGGGACGGAATCGCCACAATCGGTGCTGATCACCGCGCATTTAGATAGCACGACGTTCAGCATCAGCTCCGGAGGGATGGCCCCGGGGGCCGACGACAACGCCAGCGGCAGCTCTACGGTCTTAGAAGCCGCGAGAATCTTGAGTCAGTATAAATTCAAGCACACGATTCGTTTTGTGCTCTTCACAGGGGAAGAGCAAGGGCTGGTGGGCAGTCGGGCCTATGCGGGAAAGCTCGCCGGCGAGGGCGTGCCGATCTTAGGAGTTCTCAATATGGACATGATCGGCTATGACGACGATGGCGATGGCGCGTTTGAAGTCCACGCGGGGACGCGTGCCGAGTCCGTGAAGCTCTCTGATCTTCTCGTGCAGACGCTGCGGGCCTACGAGATCAAGCTTGCTCCTGAGGTTCTCGAGGTCGGCGCGACGAATCGCAGCGACCATGCGTCGTTTTGGAGCCGGGGGTATCCCGCAGTCTTAGTGATCGAGGACAGCGAGTACGGCGAGACCGATGATTTCAACCCGTATTATCACTCGACGGCGGACACGCTAGACAAGTTAGATCTCTCGTATGCTAAGCGCATCGCGCAAACGGTGATCGGGGCAGCAGCGCAGTTAGCAGAGCCGGTACAATAACAGTTCTGGGTTTCTCGGTTGAGTAGCTAGAACCCAACGTGGTGCCGAGGGGGGGACTCGAACCCCCACGGATTACTCCACACGCCCCTCAAACGTGCGCGTCTGCCAATTCCGCCACCTCGGCTGGGAAGGCGTGTATTGTATATTAGCTCATAGATTCCTGGCTGTCAAGCGCGGCTCACCCACGATACACCACTGTCCCCGCACGCCCCTCCAGTGCTTCTCGAGCTTTCTCCAGTGATGTGATGTAGGCGTACTCGCCCCCGCCTGACACAAACTGAATCGCTGCTTCAATCTTCGGACCCATGCTCCCCGCCGGGAAATGCCCCTCCAAAAGATACTTCCGCGCTTCACTCACCGAGAGCTTCTCCAAGAAGACTTGCTGCGGCGTGCCAAAGTGCAACGCCACCCGCTCGACGTCTGTCAGAATCAAGAGGATCTCAGCTTCAAGCTCTTCAGCTAACAACGCCGATGCTACATCTTTGTCAATGACGGCTTCGACCCCGCGCCACCGCCCATCCTCGCGCACCACGGGAACCCCTCCGCCCCCACAGGCGATCACAATCGACCCCGCCTCGATCAGCCGCTTGATGCTCTCGATCTCAACAATATACGTCGGCTTTGGAGAAGGGACGACGCGCCGCCACGGCTTGACCCCCTTGCCGACCCTCTTCAGCACATAGCCCTTCTGCTCCAGCATCGAGCGCTCGCGCTCGGAGTAGAACGGCCCGATGGGCTTCGTCGGATCGGCAAACGCCGGATCGTTCCGGTCTACCTGCACTTGGGTGACCACCGTCACCACGGACTTGGCTATGCCAAGCTGCGCCAACGCTTCACGGAGCTTCTGCTGAATGAGATACCCCAGTTGCCCTTGAGTCATCGCCCCGCAGACGTCCAACGGCAACGGCGGCACAAGCCCTTTCGCTTCTTCTTGTTGGATCAAGAGATTGCCTACTTGAGGCCCATTGCCGTGCGTGATGACCACACGATGCCCGCGCGCGATGATCTGCGCGATCTTAGTACAACTACGCTCGATGGTACGAATCTGATCAGCAACAGATCCGTTTGTCTTAGGGTCCAGCAAGGCGTTTCCGCCTAACGCAATGACGATGGTCGTGTTCGTATTCATGAGGTCTAGACGCGCTCGACTTTGATGAGGTTGGTCGTTCCCGGCACGCCGAAGGGCACCCCCGCAGTGATCACCACTAGCGAGCCTGGGGGGAGCTGCCCCGCTTTGGCCGCCGCTTCGATAGAGAGCTTCAACATAGCATCGGTGTCTTTCGAGAACTCGACGCACACCGGATAGACTCCCCATACTAACGCTAATTTGTTGCGCACCCGCTCGGTATACGTCACCGCGATAATGGGTGTTCTGGGACGGAACTTCGCGACCAATTTCGCGGTCGACCCCGACGTTGTCGAGGGGATGATCGCCGCTGCACCAATTCTGTCAGCGATTTGACAGGCCGACTCGCCAATCGCTTCCGTTACCGTCCCCTCGCTCATCTCGTATCGGTGATAGATTGCTGGAGATCGCTCGATGCGCTCGGCGATGCGGCTCATCATCCGGACGGCCTCGACGGGGTAGTTCCCCACGGCGGTCTCCTCGGAGAGCATGATCGCATCGGTTCCATCTAAGATGGCGTTGGCCACATCGGCGACCTCGGCGCGCGTGGGCGCGGGGTTCTCCGTCATAGATTTGAGCATCTGCGTCGCAATAATCACGGGCTTGCCCGCGCGATTGCACTTTCTCACGATCTCCTTCTGCAAGAGCGGGACCTCTTCCGGGGGCAGCTCGACCCCTAAGTCCCCACGCGCGACCATGACCCCGTCAGACGCCGCGATGATATCGTCAATATTCCGAGCAGCCTCGCGCGTCTCGATCTTGGCGATGATCTCGATATCGCTCGTGCCGAGCAGCCGACGGATATGATCAATATCCAAGCCTGTTTGCACGAAGCTCGCCGCGATATAGTCGACCCCTGCGTGCTGGGCGAAGCGAATGTCTTCTTCATCGGTCTGGGCGATGCCCGGCAGGGTGACGTCGGGAATTTGTACGCGCTTGCGCTCTCCTAACTCGCGCGAGTTCTGCACTTCGCAGACGATGCGCCCCGGATGGACTTCTAAGACGACCAGCTCGATCTCGCCGTTGGCCAGGAGTATCTTCATCTTGGGCTTCACGTACTGGGAGAGCCCTCGGTAGCTCACGGAGATTTGGGTCTCATCGCCGAGCACGGGGTCCTCCACGAGCGTCAACCTCTGTCCCTGGCGCAGGAAGATCTTTTCGCTTTTCAGTTCGCCGGTGCGGATGGCTGGCCCCTTGGTGTCGGCCATGACTGCAGTGGGAACCCCAAGCTCACGGGACACGACATGCACCCGCTCAATAATCTCTTGGTGCTCGTCGTGTGTGCCGTGGGACATGTTGATCCGCGCGACGTTCATCCCGCTTGCGATCATGGCGCGGATCGTCTCCGGGCTCGACGACGCTGGCCCAATGGTGCACACGATCTTGGTGCGCTTATTCTTCATAGCTGCCTCGACCGTGCCTAGTGTAGCAAATTTTCGGGCTCGGCGAAAGGGCGTGTCGCCTGTCCCCTCTGAACCTGATCGGGATCATGGTGGGGGCCCCGTCAGTACGCTATATCTGGAAGCGTTTTGCCATAGAGCTGGTGAGTCGAGTACAATAAGCAAAATAAACGAGACCCAGGAGATGACCAAGCATGGTGCTATGGCCGCGATCTTCGGTCGCCAAGAAATTTCTCAACGCCATCACAGGGATTGGACTCTTTCTCTTCGTGGTCATCCATCTGTCAGAGAATTTACTGCTGTTGACGGGCAACCCCGACGATTACAACCGCTGGGCGCATTTTCTCACGAGCCTCGGCCCGCTGCTCATCGTAATAGAGCTAGGTCTGGCGGCGTTCTTTCTCGTGCACATCTGGAGCGCATTGCTAGTCTATTGGGACAAGCTCAAGGCGCGCCCCTCGGGATATAGCGTCTATCGGTCTGCCGGCTGGACGAGCCGTCAGACGCTCTCCTCCCAGACGATGATCTATACGGGGCTGGTACTCTTAGCGTTTGTCATGTGGCACGTGATCACATTTCGTTTTGGCCCGTACTATGAGACGACTGTAGACGGCGTGACCATGCGCGATCTGCACAAGCTCGTCGTCGAGTTCTTTAGTAATCCCGTCAACGTCGCCCTCTATGTCGCGGTGATGGTCTTCTTGGGATTCCATCTGAGACACGGCTTCTGGAGCGCCCTACAATCCCTTGGCGTCTATCACCCCCGGTGGACGCCGGTCTGGTATTCCGGCGGGGTGCTCGTAGCCCTGGTGCTTGCTCTGGGATTTATCGTGATCCCGGTATGGGTCTACTTCTCTCTCTAGGAGTGCTGAGACGATGGCTATAACGATCAAGCTCGATTCCAAAGCTCCCAGCGGCCCCTTGGAGTCCAAATGGACGCGCCACAAGAGCCAACTCAAGCTCGTCAGCCCGGCCAACAAGCGCAAGTACACGATCTTGGTCGTGGGGACGGGCTTGGCCGGGGCTTCGGCCGCGGCGTCGCTTGCAGAGCTGGGCTATAACGTCAAGGCATTCTGTATTCAAGATTCACCCCGGCGCGCCCACTCCATCGCTGCCCAGGGCGGTATCAACGCCGCGAAGAATTATAAAAACGACGGCGACAGCGTCTGGAGGCTCTTCTACGACACGATCAAGGGCGGAGACTACCGCGCCCGTGAAGCCAATGTCTATCGCTTGGCTGAACTGAGCGTCAATATCATAGATCAATGCGTTGCTCAAGGGGTGCCGTTTGCTCGTGAGTACGGGGGCTTGTTAGACACTCGATCGTTTGGGGGCGCTCAGGTCGAGCGGACGTTCTACGCCCGCGGCCAGACGGGACAACAGCTTCTCTTGGGGGCTTACAGCGCGATGATGCGCCAAGTGGACGCCGGGCGCGTGACGCTCTACCCGCGACGCGAGATGTTAGATTTAGTCGTTATCAATGGGCAAGCGCGCGGGATCGTCTGCAGAAATCTCATCACGGGAGAATTAGAAGCATACGCCGGGCACGCCGTGGTGCTCTGCACCGGTGGCTACGGCAACGCGTACTTTCTCGCGACCTATGCGAAAAATTCCAATGCGACGGCCATCTGGCGCTGCCACAAGCGCGGGGCGCTCTTCGCCAACCCCTGCTTCACCCAGATTCATCCGACGTGCATCCCCGTCACGGGGGACTATCAGTCAAAGTTAACGTTGATGAGCGAGAGCCTGCGCAACGACGGGCGCGTCTGGGTGCCCAAGAAGAAGGGCGACACCCGCCCGCCCAACGAGATCCCCGAAGACGAGAGGGATTATTATCTCGAGCGCAAGTATCCCAGTTATGGGAACTTGGCCCCGCGAGATATCTCTTCCCGCGCCGCCAAGGCCGTCTGCGACGAGGGGCGCGGCGTCGGCGCGACAGGCCGCGCCGTCTACCTTGACTTCTCCGACGCCATCCGCGAGAAGGGCATCGAGTACATTAAAGAGAAATACGGCAATCTCTTCGAGATGTACCAGCACATCACCGGGGAAGATCCGTATAAGGTCCCGATGCGCATCTACCCAGCGATACACTACACGATGGGGGGGCTGTGGGTCGATTATAATCTCATGAGCACGATCCCCGGCTTGTTCGTGCTCGGCGAAGCCAACTTCTCCGATCACGGGGCCAATCGCTTGGGCGCCAGTGCGCTGATGCAGGGGCTGGCCGACGGGTACTTCATCATCCCGTATACTATTGGGGATTACTTCGCGAACACGACGCTCCCTCCCGTGACGACCGAGCACAGCGCCTTCAAAGACTCGCTCGCCGAGGTGCACCGCTGGCTGATGAAGCTCTTGTCCATCAAGGGCGAGAAGACCGTCTTAGAGCTGCATCGCGAGCTGGGGATGATTCTCTGGGACTACGTAGGGATGGCACGCAACGCCCAGGGACTGCACACAGCGATAGAGAAAATTCAAAAGCTTCGTGAGGAATTCTGGAACAATCTGAAGGTCCCCGGCGAGGCGAACACGCTGAACAAGAACCTGGAGATGGCCGGGCGGGTCGCTGACTTTATGGAGCTTGCCGAGCTGATAGCTATCGATGCGCTCCATCGGGAGGAGTCGTGCGGCGCGCATTTCCGTGAGGAGTATCAGACCCCTGACGGCGAAGCGCTGCGCAATGACGAGAAGTTCTGCTACGTCGCGGCATGGGAGTATACGGGTGATGTGAGCAAGCCCGAACTGCACAAAGAACCCTTGCACTTTGAGTTCGTCACGCCGACGGTGAGGAGCTATAAGTGATATGACCACCAAGAAGATGACTCTTCATCTGCGGATCTGGCGGCAACCCAACGCCCAGACACCGGGCAAGTTCGTCACGTATACAGTGAGAGATGTCTCACCCGATATGTCGTTACTGGAGCTTCTGGACGTGCTCAACGAGCAGTTGATAAAGCAAGGAGAACTTCCTGTGGAGTTCGACAGCGACTGCCGCGAGGGGATCTGTGGGACCTGTGGGTTTTTAGTCAACGGCGTCGCGCATGGCCCCAAGCGCGGCCGAACGGCGTGCCAGCAATACGTGCGCGACTTCAAAGACGGGGAGACGATCACCCTCGAACCCTTCCGTGCTAAGGCTTTTCCGGTCATCAAAGATCTCGTTGTAAATCGGAGCGCTTTCGATAGGATCATGGCTGCTGGGGGCTATATCTCCGTCAACACCGGCAGCGCTCCCGATGCGAACAGCATCCCCATTCCCAAAGAGATCGCTGAGCAAGCCTTTGATGCTGCGGTGTGTATTGGTTGCGGCGCGTGTGTTGCAGCCTGCCCGAACGCGTCGGCATCGCTCTTTGTGAGCGCCAAGATCGCTCATTTGGCCCTGTTGCCCCAAGGGCAACCGGAGCGCGTCCGCAGAGTCTTGCGCATGGTCGAGCAGATGGACAGGGAGGGCTTTGGGGACTGCTCCAACCACGGGGAATGTGAAGCCGTCTGCCCGAAGAATATTTCTATTAAGACTATCGCGCTGATGCGGCGGGAGTATCTGAAGGCGCTCTGGGCACAGTAGTCAGTCTTGCTTTCTAAACCCCGACCGTGGCTCAACACTTGACAAGGATTTTTCTCCATGGTATAATTCAGATATCAAGGTCTAAATATCTGAAATAAAGCAGGGAGAAGATGCTCTACTCCAATGCTTCAGAATATGCGATCCGCGCGCTGACGCGGCTGGCGCTCGGCCAAGCAGAATCAGGGCGGCCTAGCCCGGTGAAGGAGCTTGCCGAGCGCGAAGGGATTCCCCAGCACTTTCTGGGCAAAATCTTTCAGGCGCTGGCGCGGGCTGGGATTCTCTCGTCAATGCGCGGGCCGCACGGGGGCTTTGCTCTCGCTCGCTCAGCTTCTCACATCACGCTCTACGAGATCGTCCAGGCGATTGACGGCACCGATTCGCTCAAGCGCTGTGTGATCGGGTTAACGAACTGTAGCGACCGACATCCCTGTCCCCATCACTATCGCTGGAAGCCGGTGCGCGACCAGATCGAAGAGTATCTCCGGGGAACGACCCTGGCTGATCTTGCTCACGCGCTGCGTGAAACCACCCAACCGAAAACTCAAAGGAGGAGATAGTCCATGAAAAGCTCCCTGACGGTTGTCGTCTTTGCTGTTCTCAGTCTCGTTCTTGTAGGGTGCGCAGGCCAAGCGCCCAAGACGGCTCAGGCGCCCCAAGCCGGGCTGCCTCCCGACGCAATGCAAATCGCGCAAGCGCGCGGCCTCACCCCAGATGACATTACAGCAGCCTTGAAGACCTATATCCCCTCGGGCAAGCTCGACGAGTATATTTTGTTCGCTTCTGGCGGCCACTCCGGCCAGGTGCTCGTCATCGGGGTTCCGTCTATGCGCTTGCTGAAAGTCATTGGCGTTTTCACCCCCGAACCTTGGCAGGGCTACGGCTACGGCGAAAAAGAGACCATGGAGGTCTTAGCCGGTGGCGCTGCCAACGGCAAGCCCATTCTGTGGGGGGACACCCACCACCCGGCGCTCTCCGAAACCAACGGCGAGTACGACGGACAGTTTCTCTTTATCAACGACAAGGCCAACGCTCGGCTTGCCGTCATTGACCTGCGAGATTTCGAGACCAAACAGATTCTGAAAAATCCTAACGCGATCAGCGATCACGGCGGCGGGTTCGTCACGCCCAATACTGAGTACGTCATCGAAGGCCCGCAGTACGCCGTGCCCCTGGGCTGGCAGTACGCCTCGCTCGACGAGTACCAAGAGAAGTATCGTGGGGTGATTACGTTCTGGGCGTTTGACCGCGCTCAGGGGCGGGTAGACCCGGCTCGCTCTTTTCAGATAGAGCTGCCGCCCTACTGGCAAGATCTCTGTGATTCAGGCAAGAGGGTCTCCGACGGCTGGATCTTCTGCAACTCGTTCAATTCCGAGATGGCCACAGGGGGCATTGAAGAGGGCAATCCCCCATTCGAGGCCGGCACGGCGAGAAACGAGATGGATTTTCTGCACATCATCAATTGGAAGAAGGCCGAAGAAGTCCTGCAGAACGGACAATATGAGATGATCAACGGGATGCGCGTCATTCGCCTTGAAACGGCCGCCCAAGCCGGGATACTCTTCTTTGCTCCGGAGCCGAAAAGCCCTCACGGTGTGGACGTCACCCCCGGCGGAGAGTACATCGTCGTTGGGGGCAAGCTCGACCCACACGTGACCGTCTACTCGTTTGACAAGATCCAGCAAGCTATTGCTGCTGGGCCCAGCGAGCGCGACTCTTACGGTGTGCCCATCTTGAAGCTCGAAGACGTCGTCGAAGCCCAGGTCGAGCTGGGCTTGGGGCCTCTGCACACGGTCTACGACGACAAGGGCTACGCTTACACTTCTATGTTCTTAGATAGTGCCGTGGCGAAATGGTCTTTAGGCGGACCGTATCGCACCGACGGCAAAGATCCCTGGAAGCTCGTAGAGAAGCTTCCCGTGCATTACAATATTGGGCATATCGCTGCTGCCGAGGGAGACACGGTCTCCCCTGACGGCAAGTATGTCGTCGCTCTCAACAAATGGTCCGTCGATCGCTTCGCGCCCGTGGGGCCGCTGCACCCCCAGAACTTTCAGTTGGTAGACATCAGCGGTGAGAAGATGCAACTGCTCTATGACATGCCCATCGGCCTTAGTGAGCCACACTACGCTCAGATGATCAAAGCTGACAAGCTCAAGCCCTTCGAGGTCTACCCTGAAGTCGGCTGGAATGCGGTGAAGATGGCCAAGGACCCCAACGCTGCTGAGCCCGGCCGCGAGCGCGTCGAAATCCGTCAAGAGAACGGGAGAAGGGTCGTCGAGATCTGGATGACCGCGGTGCGGAGCCATTTCAACCCCGAGCGCATCACAGTGAAGAAGGGCGATCACGTGATCTGGCACATCACGAATATCGAGCGGGCGCGCGACGCCTCGCACGCCTTCGCCTTGGGCGGCTACAATATCCACATGAGCCTGGAGCCAGGCGAGACAGGAACGGTCGAGTTCGATGCTGACCAGAGCGGCACCTTCGTCTTCTACTGCACCGAGTTCTGTTCGGCACTGCACTTAGAGATGGTCGGGTATTTCTTAGTGGAGCCTTAACGCCATGAACGCTCGGGCGTGGCTTGCAGAAGACCCGTTTCGGCTCCCACGCGCGCTCTTCACCGTCGCGTCGTGGCTCATGCTGCTCTCAATGCTCTTCCCCTATTGGAGCCTGACGCTTATGGCTCCCCAGTACCCAGGAGGGCTGCGTGTGGCTGTCTACGTCACGCACCTCGCAGGAGACGTCACGGAGGTGGACAATCTTAACCACTACGTAGGGATGAAGAAGCTCAACGAAGCGGCGCAAGTCGAGAGGTTCTTGGCACCGCTGGCGATCGGCGCTGCGGCACTGCTGGCCAGCACGCTCGCCTACACGCGACGGCGTTGGGCAGCTCTCTTGGCCCTGCCGGCGATGCTCTTCCCCGTGATATTTCTCGCTGATATGTACTTCTGGCTCTATCAGTATGGTCATAATTTGGACCCCAACGCACCGCTGCGCATTCCGCCGTTTACGCCGCCGCTGTTTGGGGTGGGCACAGTGGGGCAGTTCAAGACCGTTGCCGAGCTGCATGTCGGCTTCTGGTTGTCCGTAGCGGCCTCGCTCTTAGTCGCTGCTGGGCTGCACTATCGCCGAGTGATCCGGCAGGCTCTAGAGCGCAAGATGCCTATTCGTATCGGCCCCATGATTATAGAAACGAGTGCGTATGAGTAAGCTCGCGTGGGCGGTCTCTGTGGTGCTCTCGTGGGATGCGTCTGCCCACACGCCTTCTCTCCAAGAGATGATCGCGGCTGCGCCGCCGGGCGCGATCCTGCACGTGCCCCAGGGCGTCTACTACGGCCCAATAGTCATAGATAAGCCCGTGACGCTCTTGGGGGACAGACAAGCCGTCCTCGACGGCCAGGGCCGGGGCACGGTCGTGCACATCACCGCCCCGGATGTCACGGTGAAGGGGTTTGTGATCAAGAACTCTGGGCGCAGCCTCGCCCACGAAGATTCGGCTCTCCTCGTCGAAGCCCCGCGCGCGACCATCGAAGGGAACAAGCTGAGCGACGTGCTCTTTGGGATCTATCTCAAGAACGCACTGGGGAGCGTCATCCGTCGCAATACGATCATGGGGCTCAGCGTTCCCGAAGCCGAGCGCGGTGATGCTATCCGATTATGGTACAGCTCCGACGTCACTATCGAAGGGAACGAGACGTATAACGCCCGCGACGCTATCGTTTGGTACTCGCGCAACGTGCTGGTGCGCGCGAATCGCTTCGAGGGCGGGCGTTATGGGATTCACTTAATGTATGCCCAAGAGACGCTCATCGAGGACAATCTCTTGCTGAAGAACTTCGTGGGCGTCTACGCCATGTATAGTCAGGGCGTGACCGTACGGAAGAATTTTCTCATGGGGCATCGTGGCCCCAGCGGCTACGGCATCGGCCTCAAAGACGTAGACAACGCGCAGATAGAAGAGAACGTGATCGCCGACAACAGCGTCGGGGTCTTCATAGACAACTCGCCGTCGTCTTCAGAGACCCCTGTGCTCTTCCGAAATAATCTCTTTGCGTACAACGAGACGGCAGTGCTGCTGCTGCCGTCGGTGCGCGGTGACGTCTTCACCGAGAATAGTTTTATAGAGAACTTCGAGCAGGTGGGCATTGCCGGCGGAGGTCGTCTTGAGGGCAACCTCTGGGTGAAGAACTTCTGGGGCGACTATCTGGGCTATGACGCCGACGGCGACGGCCTAGGCGATCTTGAGTATAAGTCTGAGAGGCTGTTCGAGCATCTCATAGACCGGCACCCGCAGCTTCGGATCTTTCTCTACAGTCCGGCAGTTCAAGCGCTAGAGTTCGCGGCGCGGACGGTGCCGCTCTTTCGCCCGCAGCCAAAGCTCACCGACCCAAGCCCACGGATGACCCCGGTCTTGCCCGCGCTGACTTTCACCGAGCTGAGCGCTTCTCACAGTATGGCTATGAATGCCGTGACAGGAGGGTTGATCCTCATCGCGTTAGGGGTGATTTTCGGCTTCGGATGGGGCTTTTCACGCCTGCCCTCCCCTCGCCCCTCTCCCCGCCGAGGGAGAGAGGAGCCGAGGGATGAGGGGAAGATCACCGTGCGCGGCCTCACCAAACGCTTCGGCTCCCTTACAGCCGTCGAAGATCTCTCGTTCACGGTGAACCCCGGGGAGGCCGTGGCACTGTGGGGGCCCAACGGCGCGGGCAAATCGACAGTCTTGCACTGCATCTTGGGCGTGGTGCGCTACGACGGAAGGGTCGAAGTTGGCGGGCACGACCCACGCCGTCACGGAAAAGCAGCGCGGCGCTTGATCGGCTTTGTGCCCCAACAGATCCAGATCCCCGACGATTTCACTCTCTTTGAAGCTTTAGAGTTTTTCGCGCGTCTGAAGGGTGCCCCTTTGGAGACTCTCCCTAGGGTGATGGAACAGCTGGGGCTTGAGGAGCATGCTCGCAAGCGAGTTGGTGCGCTCTCCGGTGGGATGAAGCAGCGCCTGGCGCTGGCTGTAGCGCTCGTAGGCGATCCGCCGATCTTGCTCTTGGATGAGCCGACGGCAAGCTTGGACGCCAAGACCCGTGCAGAGCTCTTGCACGTGCTCGCAGAGCTGAAATGCTCCGGCAAGACGTTGATCTTCTCATCGCATCGCCCCGATGAGATTCTAGCTCTGGCAGACCGAGTGCTAGTGCTGGAGCAGGGACGACTGATCCAGCAGATTGAGAGCACAGCGATGCTCTCAGATCTCTATGAACACGCTGCTTTTCATACGCAAAGAGCTTCGTGAGGCGCGGCGCAATAGATGGCTGTGGCTGTACACGCTCGTCTTTGTCGGGCTGGCTTTAGCTCTCGTGTGGCTGGGGGTGAGCGCCCTGGGCAGCTACGGCATAGTTGGCTTTGGGCGCACCGGCGCGAGCTTGGTCAATCTCATTCTCTTGATCGTCCCGCTGATGGGCTTGACGCTGGGAGCGTTGAGCATAGCCGGGGAGCGCGAGCGCGGCACGCTGCTGTATGTCTTAGCGCAGCCCGTCAGCGCCGCCGAAGTGCTCATCGGGAAGTATTGTGGGCTTGGGGTAGCCCTCATAGCGGCGCTGAGCGCGGGCTTTGGCCTGAGCGGACTCTTGCTCAGTTGGCGAGGGGGCTTCGTCCACAGCGATCTCTATCTTGCGCTGTGGGGCTTGACGGTCTTGCTCGCCCTAATGAGCTTAGCGCTGGGTTTTTTAATCTCGGCGCTGGCGCGCAAGGGAGCATCGGCGATGGGCACGGCGCTCTTCGTCTGGCTGGTCTTAGTCTTCTTGAGCGATCTTGGCGTCATGGGCACGGCGCTCGTGCTCCGGCTCAGCGTGAGGCAGCTTCTGAGTTTGGCGCTGCTCAATCCCTTGCAAGGCTTTAAGCTCCTAGCGGTCTTGACCGTGCAGGGGAACTTAGAGATCTTGGGCCCAGCGGGGCTCTACGCTCTGCGCGCCTTCGGCTCAGCGCTTGTGCCGTTCTTGCTCGCGTTCCTTGTGGGATGGACGGCGGTGGCGCTCGCGCTCAGCGTCGTGATCTTTCGCCGTCGAGGAGCGTTGGAATGACCCGCAGGGCGTTCTTCGTCTTGCTCTGTGTTCTTGGCATCTCGGGGTGCCAAGCGTCGCGCAGGGCGGAGAGGCCGCCCCAGATTCGCTATGGGCGCGACGTCTGCGCCCAGTGTGGGATGATCATCAGCGAGGCGCGCTTTGCCGCAGCCTATCTCACCCGCCAGGGCGCATGGCGCCTCTTCGACGACATCGGTGATATGCGCGAGTTCTATAAAGCCCACAGCGAAGACGTCTCTGTCTTCTGGGTGCACGATTATGAGAGCGCAGAGTGGCTCAAGGCCGAGAGCGCGGTCTTCGTCAAGAGTGCGGAGCTTCACACGCCGATGGGCCACGGGATTGTCGCTCTGGGCAGTCGCGAGCGCGCCGAGCTTCTGGCGCGTCAGCTCCAAGGCCAAATCTTCACTTTTGTAGAACTCTTCGATGCGCACTAAGATCGCTCTCGCCTTGGCGGTGCTCAGCGCAGCGGGGAGGGCTGCTGAACGTCTTGGCGATTCTCTTGTTTTTCGCTACTGTCGTGCGCACGGCTCTTCCCCAGCGCTTGGGTGCGGATTTGATCCGCCGGCTCTAAGGGATTTCTACAAAGCCAAATGACCGTATCAATATCCCCCAAAGGTGACTGCGAGTAAGCACAGCTACTGAAGCTATAAGCCGAGAGCGATGATTGTCCGTTGGTTCAGTAAGCTCTTCATAGTGCCTCCTTTTCCGGCTTCTCGCGAACGAAGCAGATTCATAAAGAGTCATACTGTAGCCCCTACGATCCAGACCTCACGCT
>JBBISQ010000010.1:0-37355 GCA_037441155.1 Candidatus Fraserbacteria bacterium | reverse complement strand
CTCGATTCTGATCGTTGGTGTTCTGGGAGAGAATAGTGAGAATTAAGATGTCGAGCGGGTCGCCGTGGCTGTGCCACTTGAGCGTGCCAAAGTGCTCTTCCAGACGCTTGGCGATCTGTACGACTTTTTCACGCGTAGCCATCATTCTTAAGCATAATCGAGCGTCCGGGTACTCTGCAACTTGAATCTGATCAATTGCAGCAGTATTATAGCTGGCTACAGAAAAGAGCTGAGGAGGAGATCATGAAGAGATTGCTCTTGGGAGTACTCGGGCTGGCTGTTCTTTCTTTGGCTGTAGCCGCACAGCAAGAGACATGCCGCACAGCCAATCCTAAGATCGTTCCGACGTTCTGCCAGACAATCCAGCAAGCTGTTTCACTCTCGAACGAAGGCGATGTGATCGTGATCTTACCAGGTGTCTATGAAGAGAGCGTCGTTGTACAGAACAAGGATCGCGTGACGATGGAGCCAGAGCAACCAGGCACTGTGACGATCAGAGCGCCGCAGAGCACTCAAAATGTTCTATCGTTTCGCAATGCGCGCAAGTGGACGGTACACAAGGGGATCACGCTCACCGGTGGAGCACGCGGTATTGAGATCAGTGGGGGAACGGATATTCTGCTAAGAGATCTTGTCATCACTAAAAACAGCGCCGATGGTATTATGATCTTTAGCGGCTCTATCCAAGTGCAAGGCGTCAGGATCTCGGACAACGCTGCAGCTGGGATCGGCATAGACAGGGGACAGCTCGTGATAGAGAAGACGGTTGTCACGAATAACGGCGGTACTGGCGTGTTCTTCATCAACCAAGCGAGGGGAGAGATCAAGGAGACCCAGATTACAAATAACAAGGGCGTGGGCATCAGCGCTGAGGGCGGGACGCTGCAAATCGAGGCCAGCCTCATCACAGGTCATCCCAAGGGTGGGATGTTCTTCTCTAAAGGTGCTACGGTGACTGTGACAAGCACCGAAATTCGCGACAATCAAGGCGACGGTGTTGCTCTCCAAGCGTCAGCGCTCACGATGATAACGAGCACGGTGACGAAGCACCCCGGCTTTGGCCTCACGATGGCTCAATCACAAGCCGATCTTGTGACTACTGCCATCAGGGATAACGGGGCCAGGGGTATCAATGCAGTAGACAAATCTACTCTGAAAATGCGCGATAATTCGAGCGTTTCTGGCCATCCCGACGATGGGCTCTTCGTGCAGACCAGCACAGCGACTCTCTCCCAAAGCGAGATCAGGAGCAATGGCAAGCGAGGGATCGCTCTAGAGAGCGCTCAGCTCACTATAAGGGGCAGCAAGGTGCTGAACAACAAGAGCCACGGGATCGAGCTGCGCGCTGCTTCGACAGCAGAGATCGCGACTAGCCAAATTAGCGATAACGGCACTAAGGGCATCAACGAGCTAGAAAGGTCTACGCTTCTGCTGACGGAAAACTCCGTCGTCTCCGGACATCCCGACGATGGGATCTCTGTCGAGAACAGCACAGTGACCGTCTCTACCAGCGAGATTAAGACGAACGCCAAGCGCGGCATTGCTCTCGAAAACAGCACCCTTACCCTGACAGAAAGCCGTGTCACGAATAACGGGAGCCACGGCATCGACATGAAGTCAGCTTCTTCAGCGGTGATCACCAACAGTCGCATCACTGACAACGGGACGATAGATAAGTCTGCGAAGGGGATCAATGAGATCGAACAGTCCACAGTGGCCATGACGGGTAGCCTCGTCCAGAATCACCCAGACGACGGGGTTTTCATACAGAACAGCACAGCTGATGTCAAGCAAAGCGAGATCAGAAATAATAAGCAGCGCGGCATTGGCATGGAAAACTCCAAGCTCGCGATGGCAGGCACTAAAGTTGCTAGTAACAGTCATCACGGGATTGAGATGAAGAATTCTTCAGCGACGATCAGCGACAGCCAGATCACCGACAACGGCGCCAAGGGCATCTATGAGTATGAGAAGTCTACTCTCACTATGACAGGAAGCCTGGTGCAGAACCATCCCGACGATGGCGTCACTCAAGTCGACTCCAGTGCGGAGATCCAGAATAGCCGAATATTAGATAACAAGAAGCGCGGCTTAACGGCTATCAACGCGACGCTCATGATGAGCACAAGCACTATAGCGACGAACGGCGACGACGGCATGAACTTCCAAAACTCTTCAGGGGTCATCAATGACAGCAAAGTGCTCAATAACGGCAAGCGCGGCATCTATGCAGAAAAATCAGGGCTGAATATCTCAAGCATTCAAGTCTCTGGACACCCTGAAGATGGCATTGAGCTTCGGGCGAGCGCCATGGATCTGCGAGCCAGGAGCCTGATCTCCGAAAACAAGGGCGATGGCATTTCTGGCGAGAGCTCTTCGATGACGATCTCGACGACAACGGTGACGAAGAACAGCCAGAACGGGCTCTTACTCAATCTCTCCGCAGCAGACCTCACCGAGAGCGAGGTAAGTGGGAATGGCCTGCGCGGCGCTGATCTGAAAGATTCGGTTCTCACCGCGACTAAGACGAATATCTTCAGTCATCCCGGCGACGGGGTGCGGCTCGATGCCAGCTCGAGCAGCCTGAGCGAGTGCCGCCTGAGCGAGAATGGCGGCGAGGGGATCAACGCGCAGACGTCTACGGTCGCACTCTTTGGCAGCGTCATCACGAAGAGCGGTGCGAACGGCTTGAAGCTGCGCAATTCCTCAGGCGACGCCGTAGCTAGTGAAATCTCTCAGAACAAAGCTAGGGGCGTAGATGCCGCGGATCGTTCGACGCTGGCGCTCGCTGATACAAGGGTCATCAACAATGAGAACGACGGGATCGGGGTTATTCAAGGCTCGTTGGTGATGCGTGGTGGCTCCGTAGCGGGGAACAAGGGGCGCGGCGTGGGTGCACAAGATCGCGCTACAGTGGCCCTAGTCAACACAGGCATCACAGGGAACAATGCTGAAGGGATTCAGTTGGTGCTCTCGACGCTGAGCCTGCGTGATGCGGCAGTGTCGCAGAACAATGGGCGCGGTATTGACGCGAGCAACCGTGCCGCCATCAGCGTCTTCAACGGAACAATCTCAGAGAACGCGAAAGACGGCCTTGTGCTGAGCCTCTCTACGGCGGTACTCGTCAACAGCCGGGTGCAGAACAACAAAGCTGCGGGCATCGTTGCCGATGCGGGCTCGGTGCTGACGTGTGTGGGGACGACGGTCTCTGGAAACAACCCCAATATTGTGGGCACGGGGCCGCAAATTCAGTGCAGATGATTGCGGCTATTTGTGCTGCTCCGGGCATTTCGAGGTGCTGTGGGGCTGGGTTTGGCTAACGAGGCATTGTGCGTGAAGTAAACTAATCTTCAGCTCACGCGCGACCTCGTAGACCGAGAGTTCCCCGGCGTGATAGCGTTCCAAGACGCGCTTCACGTTTCTCATCGCTAATAGCGATAGACGATGCGCCCTTGGCTGACGTCATAGCGCGAGAACTCTACTGAGACGCGGTCGCCCACGAGAATGCGGATGCGATGGCGCCGTATGCGACCGGAGCAGTAGGCCATGATCTCATGGCCGTCACCAAGATCTATCTTGTACAGCTCACGGTTAGGGGCAGCAATGACGACGCCGTCGCGTCGAACGAGATTATCTTCGCGTGCTATGGTGGTGCCTCCTTGCGCTGAATGCTTTATTGTATTCGAAATCTTGAGGGTTGTCAATCTCGCGTTGGTGGAAACACCTAATGGTGCAAGATCTGGGAGAGGAAGAGCTTGGTGCGTTCGTGCGTGGGGTTTGTGAAGAACTCTTCTGGGGTGTTCTCTTCAATGATTTGCCCCTGGTCGAAAAAGATGATGCGGTCTGCAACTTCGCGGGCAAACCCCATCTCGTGGGTGATGACGAGCATCGTCATGCCCGAGCGCGCCAGCTCCCGCATCACGTCCAGCACTTCTTTGATCATCTCTGGGTCGAGGGCGCTGGTGGGCTCGTCAAAGAGCATGATCTTCGGCTGCATCGCGAGCGCCCGCGCAATGGCCACGCGCTGCTGCTGCCCCCCAGAAAGCTGCGCCGGGTACTTCTGGGCTTGCTCGGCAATCCCCACGCGCTTCAGAAGCTGCATCGCCAGCTCTTCGGCTTCGGAGCGCTTCATCTTGCGCACCCAGATCGGCGCAAGGGTGATATTCTGCAAGACCGTCAGATGCGGGAAGAGATTGAACGACTGGAAGACCATGCCGATCTCACGCCGGATCGCTTCGATGTTTCTAATATCGTGAGTGAGCTCCATCCCGTCTATGATGATCTGTCCATGCTGGTGCTCCTCGAGACGATTGAGGGTGCGGATGAATGTAGATTTTCCAGATCCCGAAGGCCCGCAGATCACGACCACTTCGCCCTTGCGCACCGTCATCGTCACGCCACGGAGGACGTGAAAGTCCCCGAACCATTTGTGCACGTCTCGACAGATGATAATCTCTTCAGAGTTCATCATCGCTCTCCCACGCCTAAGATTCTTTCGAGCTTGCGACTGAGATGCGCCATCGTATACGTGAAGGCCCAGTAGACAAAGGCGATAAACAGCAAGACTTCTCTGTCGGTGCCGAGCCACTGGGGGTTTGCTAAGATGCTGCGCCCCATGTTGAACAGATCAAGCAGCGCTGCGACAAAGACTAACGACGTGTCTTTGAATAGACTGATGAACTGGCCCACATTGGCGGGGATGACCGCGCGCAGCGCCTGGGGCAAGACGATAAAGAACGTAGTCAGCCAACTGCTCAGACCGAGGGCATGGGCCGCTTCGATCTGACCGCGGGGGATGGCTTGTAAGCCCCCGCGCACATTCTCAGCAATATACGCCGCGGTGAAGAGCGTAAACGCGCAGCTCGCCCGCACGGCTTGGTCTATTCTGATATTACCCGGCAGAAAGAGCGGCAACATCAGACTGGCCATGAAGATCAGGGTGATCAACGGCACGCCGCGCACGATTTCAATATAGAGAATACTGAACCAGCGCACCACGGGCAAGGCGCTCTGGCGTCCCAGCGCCAGAAGCACTCCCAAGGGGAACGAGGCGACGATGCCGACAAATGCCAAGAGAAACGTAAGCATCAAGCCGCCCCAGTGGATGGACTCGACCTTCAGAAGAGGTCCTCCTCCGCCGATCAGCCAGACGACAAGCCCGGGGAGTGCGAGCCAACTTCCCACCAGACCCCATCGTGGGATCGAGGAGCGAGCCAGCCAGCCCACCCCCATCGGCACCCAGAGCGCACCGAGAATGCCGGCAATCCACAGGCGTTCTGCCCAACTGAACGGCAGGAGAAGCAACACGAGCGCTCCAGCTCCGATGGCGATGGCAGCATCACGGAGCAAGCCGCGCCACACCCCGGCGCTCAGCCCCAACAAAAAAGCACCGACATAGACGCAGATCCAGATGCGCCACACCTCCCCCGGAGGATACGTTCCCGTCAGAAGGAGCTTCAAGTTCTCTGGAATGACCGTCCAGCAGGCTCCCCAGGGGCGTCCCTCGGCTTGGGCGAGCTGCCGCGCCTGCTGACACGCCGCAGCCCCGCCAGACCAGACGGCGTCCGCTACAGCCCACTGAAAGAGCCCGCTCAGCACCATCCATAAGAACCAGATTGCGAGCACCGTCAGCAGCGCGTTGTACCACGTGCTGAAGAGATTCTCTCGCACCCAGCGGAAGAGACGGACCATATACGCTTAGCGTTCGACCAGTCTCACGCGGCGGTTGTACCAGTTCATGAACGCCGAAGTGAGTAAGCTCATCGTCAAGTAGCTGGCCATGATCAAGAAGATCATCTCGATGGCGCGCCCGCTCTGGTTGATGATAGTGTTGGCGACGTTGAAGAGGTCGGGATAGCCCACGGCGACAGCGAGACTTGAATTCTTCGCAAGGTTGAGATACTGGCTGGTGAGGGGCGGGACGATGACGCGCAGGGCTTGGGGGAGCACGACAAGCCGTAACACCAAGAGAGGGCGCAGGCCCAGGGCCCGCGCGGCTTCCGTCTGGCCCTTGGGGACGGCTAAGATTCCCCCGCGCACGACCTCAGCGATGAAGGCTCCCGTATAGACGACCAGCCCCGCAAGCAGGGCGGCAAATTCCGGGCTGAGCTGCCAGCCCCCCTCGAAGTTAAACGTCCCCAGAATCGGAATCTCCCAGGCAATGGGAGCGCGAGGGAGCACGAGCCACCCCCCAAGAGCAAAGAGCGCAAAGACCCCACCAGCCCACAGGGCGGGAAACCCCGGCCGCTGCGCTCGCGCAAGGGAGATGCGTCGCCCTATGTACACCGCGCCAGCCACAAGCAAGCCCGCTGCAAGAACATATCCCCACAAGGGGAATGACTCAGTCGCATAGGGCTTGGGAAGAGCTAATCCCCGCTGGCTGAGATAGATCGGCCCTGGCAGCTCGATGCTCTCGTCTACGCTGGGAAGCTTCAGAAAGACCGCGGTGTACCAGAAGAAGAGCTGGACGACCAAGGGCGTGTTCCGAATTGTCTCAACGTAGACGCTCGCGATCTGGCGCACCAGCCAGTTGCTAGAAAGCCGCGCCACGCCGGCGATCAGCCCTACTATCGTAGCCAGAATGATCCCGATCCCAATCACCCGAAGGGTGTTGACGACGCCCACCCAGAAGGCGTAGCCGTAGCTGTCCGTGGGCTCAAAGGGGAGCCCTTCGGAGATGCCAAAGCCTGCCGTCGTGCTGAGAAAGTCGAACCCGAAGCGGATCCCCGTGCGCTCCAGATTGATCTGTAAATTCGTGTAGAACCAGTTTGCGATGAGAACGAGAACGACGACGAAGAGGGCCTGCGCGCCTAGGCGCAGGACGCGGACATCGCGCCAGAATGGAACGCGAGCTGGGGCAGTGCTCATAGTTGGCCTTCCCTCACCCCTCTGCTCCCCTCTCGATTTAGAGAGGGGGATGGGGGCGAGGGTGAAGCGCGTGAGGGAGGGCGCTCCCACGCCCTCCCTCTCGTCTCTTTATCTCTAGCGGAACGGCGGTGAGTAGATCAAGCCGCCGTCAGTCCACAAGGCGTTGGGCGAGGGCTTGCCATCTGCAATGCGCTCCAGGCCCAGCGGCTTGACGGTTCTGTCATAGATCTCGCCGTAGTTGCCAACTTTCTCGATGACGTTGGCGCACCAGGCGTTGTCCAGGCCGAGCTTCTTGCCGAAGTCGCCCTCGAGCCCCAAGAGCCGTCGGATTCTCGGGTCTTGGCTGGCCTTCAGCTGCGCCACGTTCTTGGAGGTGACTTCTAACTCCTCGGCTTCCATGGTGCAGTAGACCGTCCACTTGACGATATCGAACCATTGGTCGTCGCCGTGGCGCACGACGGGGCCCAGCGGCTCCTTGGAGATCAGCTCTGGGAGGATCTTATGGTCATCGGGCTTGGAGAGCTTGATGCGGGCAGCAGCAAGCCCGGAAGCGTCGGCGGTCATAGCGTCGCAGCGCCCTTGGTCATAGGCTTGATCGCGCGCGTTGACGTCGTTGAAGACCAAGGGCTTGATGGTGATCCCTAAGCGCCGCGCCATGTCGGCTAAGTTCTGTTCGGTCGTCGTGCCCTGCAGCACACAGACTGTCGCGCCGTTAAGGTCTCTGAGGGTGTTAATGCGAGAGCTCTTGCGCACCATGAACCCCTGGCCGTCATAGAACGTGGTGGGCGCAAAGTTAAAGGGCAGCCCCACGTCGCGGTCGAATGTCCACGTGGTGTTGCGGATGAGCACGTCGATCTCGCCCGATTGCAGCGCGGGGAACCGCGAGGCGGCCGTCACCGGACGATACTCGACTTTAGTGGGATCGTTGAAGATCGCCACAGCAAGGGCTTTGCAGTAATCTACGTCGAAGCCGCTATAGTTCCCCTGGGGGTCGACAAAGCCGAAGCCCGGCACGGCGTTGTTGACGCCACAGATGAGCTTGCCGCGGGCCTGCACCTTGCCCAGTGTCGTCGCCGGTTGTCCCTGCCCGCTGGAGAGCAAGGGCAGCACCAACAGAATCACGAGGCCGACAGCGAGAATCTTCTTGCGCATGTGAACCCCTCCTTCGGGTTTTGATTGATGACTGAAGAGCATGCTGAGCCAGAGCGCGCTGAGCGGGTCTCACCTCCTTCGGTGAGATTATAATCAGATTGCCCTGCGCTGCCAAGTTGCGCTTTTGAGGAGTCTCTGGCATAATTTTCTTGGTGAATCAACTCCTATGAGTCGAGCAAGGGCGGGACGCCAATGAGGGTCCGCCTCGCTAATTTTCTCGCGACCACAGCCACAACGATCGCTGGGACGTTCATCCCTATCTATGCCCATCAGCTTGGTGCCGATGACGTCGGGGTCGGGCTGCTGGCGGCCATCGCGAGCTTGGCTGTCGTTGTCACGAATCTGCTCTGCGGCCACGCTGCAGATCGTTACGGGACTCGCGTCTTTATCGTCTACGGGTTGCTCGCCTCGGCGATCTCGGCTCTGCTGCAGGTCGTCGCGTTCGATTTTCGTTCTCTCGTGCTCTTGCGGGTGCTCAACGGCTTGGCGTTAGGGGTCTACCCAGCCGCGCTCATCTCGCACGTCCAGGCCTCGAAAGAGCGCTTGGGGCGCTTCTCGGCGTTTGGGGCGTTGGGCTGGACAGTCGGGTCGCTGCTTGCTGGGACCATCGCCACGTATTTTACGATTCGCGGGACGTTCGTCGCGGCATCTCTCTTGTTTTTCATTGCGTATCTGTTGGCGATGCGGTTTGGCGTCCGTCCCCCAGATCCCAACGGCGAGCGGCCCGCGTCGTTGTGGGAAGTCTTCTTGCGCCACCGCTCGACGTTCATCTCGGTGATGATTCGCCATATTGGGGCACACATGATCTGGGCCTTCTGGCCCCTCTTCCTGCAGAAGCTGGGGGCCGATTATTTTTGGATTGGCGTGACCTCAGCGATCAACACCGGGACGCAGTTTCTCGTCATGTACTTTCTGACCGATCGGGCATGGAGCACGGGACTGCTGCGCACAGGGCTGCTGCTGTCGAGTGTGACGTTCATGACATTCGCACTTGCCCCTAATTTTTGGTGGATTCTGCCGACCCAGATATTGTTGGGTATCTCGTGGGCGACGCTGTATGTGGGCGGTCTTCGAGCGGCTACCGAGGGCCATCCCAACCCCGGCGCGGCCTCGGCGATCTTCACCTCCGTGCTCAATATCTCGATGGTCATCGGGCCGGCGCTCGGAGCGGCCATCGTGCCCATCGGCGGATATTACACGCTGATCTACGTCGGCGCAGCCATGTCGTTTCTCGCCTTTCTCTATCGTCATATCAGCTTGGTGCGTGCGCGCGGCTCTCATCACCCCCAGCTCCTCTCCCCACGGGGCGAGGGCCGCTGAGCTTGCAGGGGGTCTTTCGGCTTGCTATGCTAAAGCTATGTTCGATCCCAAAGAGAACCACGACGCGACCAACGTGCCCTCACAGAGTTCAGAGGTTGTGGATGTGAAAGAAGACCCTCGCAAGCCCTGGCTCTCACTATTGCTCAATAGCTTGGGCGTGCCCACGACCCCAGGAGTCGACTGGGTGCTCGACTGGGTCGGCGTCATAGGCGTCGCTGTGCTCATCACGCTGGTCACGGTCAATTATGCTGTAGCGCGAGTCTTTGTGCCTACCGGCTCGATGGAGCCAACTATTATGCCCGGCGATAGCTTCTTCGTCGATATGCTCACGTATCACTTTCGCAAGCCCGTCCCCGGAGACATTATCGTCTTTTGGCGCTGTGATGGGGGCAAATGCGATCGCTTAGTCAAGAGACTGATCGCTATTGGGCCGGCGACGGTGCAGATCAGAGACTGTATCGCGTATGTGAACGGCCAGCCCTTACTTGCTGATGCCTTTAACCATCCGGGCCATCCCGACCCCCGCCGCGACTGTTACTCCTCGGCGGGGCAGGAGAGCTGGGAGGTGCCCGAAGGGTACTATTTCGTGCTGGGAGATAACACCAACAACAGCTACGACAGTCGCTACTGGGGGCCGTTCCCCGCGAAAGATTTCATCGGCGAGCCGTTTTTGAGGGTGTGGCCTCCGACGCGAATCGGCTTTATGAACGGGTACTTCTGGAGTGCCAAGTAGCTATGTTTGTCGTCGAATCCGGGCAAGATATTCTCGTTCGGTTGCAGTCGGGGGAAGATTTTTTTGAAGCCCTCGGTTCGCTCAATCTGACGGCGGGGGCTGTGGTCTGTGGGATCGGGATGCTGCGCGATGTGACGCTGGCGTTCTGGACAGGGAAAGAATATAAAGAGCACAAAATCTCCGGGCCAGCGGAGCTTCTGGCGCTTCAGGGGAATTTTTCGCTGAGAGACGGGAAATCTCACATTCATTGTCACGCCGTGTTGGGATTAGAAGACGGCTCGACGGTGGGCGGGCACCTATCGAAGGCGACGGTGCACGAGACCAACGAGATTTATATTCGAAAGCTCTCCGGGATCGTAATGGAGCGCAAGCAAGAGCTGAGCGGGCTGTGGGGGTTGTATCCGAGACGGCAGTGATCTCAACAGTTGCGCCCAACACGCCTTATCCCCTATACTCAACATTAGGTGAAGCAAGATGAAGATCAGGGTTCAGAAAGATGGTCGCATCACCTTGCCTAAGAAGTTGAGAACGGATGCCAATATCCGAGAAGGCCAATGGCTTCAGATTGATTTCCAAGGCGGCCACATTCTCTTGCGGCCGGAGGATGACGCACAGCGTGGCCTCAGGCTCAGCGAGACACACCCTATTTGGGAACTTGTAGGGAAGTGGCGGAGTGGGCGGTCCGACATCAGCAGTGATAAGTACTCTCATCTAGCCCAAGCGTATGAATCCCAGGACTGAGCTGGCTTTTGTCGATAGCAGCGCCTTCTATGCTCTTTTAGATCGCGATGACGCAAACCACCATGTTGCACTCACACTCTTTCGCCACGCTCTACGGGATAGGCGGCCTCTCCTCACTTCAAATTTCGTCGTAGCTGAAGCCCATGCACTCTTGTTGCACCGTTTAGGGAGAGATGCAGCTGCGGCATGGCTGGAGGCAATTCCTGCGCATGTCGTCCGGGCTACTGTGGGTGATGAACACCGTGCAAGAGAGATTATTCAGCGATACGCTGACAAGGACTTTTCGTACTGTGATGCGGTGAGCTTTGCGCTGATGGAGCGTTTGAAGATAAAGGCAGCTATTGTTTTTGATAGACACTTTCTTCAGTACGGACAGTTCGTCATTCTTAGCTAGCCAAGCTTCTTTTGGGAGCAAGATAGAGCGCCTCACTCCACAACCCTTTCCGTCACCCTGTAGTGAATCCCTCTCTCTTTCTGATACTCCAGCACCGCCCGAAAGCATCGCTCATCGACCCCAACATGCTCCGGCGGGATGATCCCCTTCTGAGTAAAAATTCCTTCGAGCACAAGCGTTGCTACCGCCATGCACGTGTAGCCCGTCGTGCGCGCCATCGAAGACGTCTTTGTCTGGGGATCAAAGCGATCGAAAAGATTATACACATACTCTTTGCGCTGGCCGTTCCCTAGGCCCTGAATGGTCACCCGCATGACTGTAAATTCCGGCTCGTCAGGGTCAAGCCGCCACTTGGGGAAGAGCAGACGAGTTGTCACATCGAGCGGGCTGATCTTTGTCCCGTTAATATCTATCGGCTCTCCACTGAAAAAGCCCGTCTCTCTCAACACTTTGATATACTCGATGTGCCCTGGGTAGCGCAGGGTCTTCTCGCGCATGTTTGGGATCTTCATGGTTTTGAGCAGAGTTCTCAATCCGTCAGTGTTGAACGCTTCGAGCGTGCCGATCTCGTCAAACTCGATATACTCTGGATCTGACAGGGCCTCGCGGATGATCACTCTCCCGTCTTCGACGAAGCGCGCCGGGCGCGTGTATTCTTCAATGACGTCTATGGGCGAGAACGGCGCTTTGTATTGATAGGGCCAACTTCTCTTCACGGGCAGCCCGCCTACCAGACACTCATAGCGTTCGACGGTCATTCGTGCATTGTGATAGCCCAAGAGAATATTGCACATACCGGGGGCGACGCCGCAGTCAATCACTGCCGTCACGTTCTTCTCTTTGGCGAGAGCATCCAACTGAAAGGGGTCTTCGGGGAAGAATGAAATATCTACAATATCTTTTTCGCATTCGATCACGGTCTGTAAGGTCTGGAAGCCCAGAAAGCCGGGCACGGCTCCGATCGCCAGATCATAATCGGAGACGAGCCGTCGGAGCGTCTCGGTGCGGGAGAGATCGGCCGCGACCGTTTGGACGGTATGGTCTCTGAGGGGGGCGAGCGCTTGCTCGTTCACATCGACAGCCGTGACGTCATAGCGTTGAGCGAGATCTATAGCGATAGCGCGGCCCACCATGCCCGCGCCAAGGACAATGACTCTCTTCATTGCTCCCCCAGCTTCGTCCCCGCTTTGACTTTATATCCGTTGACGAAATCCTTGCCGCTCATGCGGCGCTTGCCCCCTGGCTGGACTTCCCTCAGCTCCAGCGCGTCTTCGCCGCAGCGCACGATTGGCCCTTCGCTTCCGAAAGCGATCACGCGCCCCGGCTCGAAGAGCGAATCGCTCTCTACGATCCGGCTCGCGTAAATCTTCAGGCGCTGGCCCCCAAAGGACGTGTACGCCCCCGGAGACGGATTCAGCCCGCGAATGAGATGAAAGATCTTTCGCGCAGGCTGCGCCCAGTCTATATGGCCCATCGTGCTCTCGATCTTTGGGGCAAACGTCGCTTGGGAGTGATCTTGTGGACGGGGCGTTATCGTTCCAGTCTCAAGCCCCTCGAGGGTGCGTAGCACCAGATCCGGCCCCAAGTTGGCTAACTTGTCGTGCAGCGTCCCGGCTGTGTCTTCGTCGCTGATGGGCACGCGCTCTTGGAGCAAGATATCTCCGGCGTCCATCTCTTCAGTGAGTAAGAACGTGGTCAATCCCGTCTCGGCCTCGCCGTTGATGATCGCCCACTGAATCGGCGCGGCCCCGCGATACTTGGGCAGGAGCGACGCGTGCAGATTCATACACCCATAGCGCGGAATCGCCAGAAGCTTTTTGGAGAGAAACTGGCCGAACGCCACGACGACGATGACATCGGGATTCAGAGTTTTTATAAACTCGGCTTCACGATTGATCTTTTCTGGTTGGTAGACGGGCAGGCCCAGCTCCAGGGCGGCCCTTTTGATCGGCGGTGGCGTCAGCGTTAACCCCCGTCCAGCAGGGCGATCCGGCTGGGTGAAGACCGCTAGCACCCTGTGGGTGCGCGCCAGCGCTTGCAGCGTAGGAACGCCCAGCAGCGCTGTGCCCACGAAGATCACATTCATTAGAAGACTTTGGCCCCTTCTTTCTTGTGTGCTTTTCGCCCTGTTTTCTGCAATCGCTCATACTCTTTAAGCAGCATCAGGCGCTTCGTTTGACTGAGATAGTCAATGAAGAGCACACCGTCTAGGTGATCGATCTCGTGCTGGAGGACTCGTGCGGCTAGCCCCGCACGCTCCAGTATGATCTCTTTCCCTTCGGGATCGAGCGCCCGCACCGTGACGGTGGCCGGGCGCGGGAATTCCGCTTCAATCCCGGGGATGCTCAGGCATCCCTCCACCCAAATCTCCGTCTCGTCGCTCTTGGCGATGATCTCCGGGTTGATGAGAGCATAGAAGTCGTCTTCGACGTCAATGGTGATGATGCGCTTGAGCACGCCCACTTGTGGGGCGGCTAGGCCGTAGCCCTTGGCCAGCACCATCGTCTCGATCATCTGCTCGGCGAGGCGCTTGATCTCGTCGTCAATGACCGAGATCTCTTGGGCACGCCGGCGCAGGATCGGGTCTGGGTACTTTCGGATTCTCAGAGCCATAGATTTTAATTATACGGAAGCTGAAGGCGATCCTGCCAGCTCTGCTTTCAGAGCGTGCACGAGCGCGTCCAATCCCTGGGCGTAAGAGAGCTCGCGCGTGGTCCCGTCGCGTCGCCGGCGTAGCTCGATCGTCTTGTTGTGGAGACTGCGCGGGCCGATCGTTATGCGATACGGGATTCCGATGAGATCGGCGTCTTTGAATTTGACTCCGGCGCTCTCGGCGCGATCGTCGTAGAGCACCTCGAAGCCCGCAGCGCGCAGAAGCGCATAGAGCTTCTCGGCGAGCTCGGTCTGCTCAGCTCGATCTGTGTTGAGCACAAGCAAGATAATGTGAAACGGCGCGATCTCTTCCGGCCAGATGATGCCCTTCTCGTCGTGATGCGCCTCGACGACGGCGGCCATCAGTCGTCCCACGCCGATCCCGTAGCAGCCCATGACGAGCGATCGTTCGCTCCCGTCTTGAGTGAGGATCTTTGCGCCCATCGCTTCGCTGTAGCGCGCGCCGAGTTTGAAGATATGCCCCAGCTCAAGAGCGTTCTTGAGCAGAAGCGGGCTGTGACAGTTCGGGCAAGGATCGCCCGCGCGAGCCAGCGCGATGTCGGCAATTATATCTGCGACAAAGTCTCGCCCGTGGTTGACGTTCTTGACGTGAAAGCCCTCTCTATTCGCACCGGAGACGAGATTTCTCTCGTGGACTACTGACTCGTCGGCGATGATCTTCACGGTGCTCTGCGTGGGCAACCCGATGGGGGAGGCGTATCCTGGGACGGCACCGACGGCGCGAATTTCGGCTTCGGTTGCGGAGCGGAGCGTGCGCGCGCCCACGGCATTGGCGAGCTTGGTCTCGCTGACTTCGAGATCGCCGCGGATCACGGCGAAGAGAAGATCTCTCTCGTCGGCGACGTAGAAGACGGCTTTTGCTGTGCGCGCCGGCGTGATCTTGAGAAGCTCTGCAAGAGCCTGAATAGTCTCGCACCCTGGCGTGGCCACTTCTTCAAGTGGGAGCATCGGCTCTGTTGGGTTGACCGGGGCTTTGAATATCTGCGCGATCTCTCGGTTCGCCGCGTAGCGACAGCTTTCACAGAGCGCGACTTGGTCTTCTCCAGCATCACAGAGCAGCATAAATTCGTGCGAATCTTTTCCGCCGATCAGCCCTGGATCGCCTTGCACGATAACGGGATCGAGGCCGCACCGCCGAAAGATCTTCTCATACGCTTGTCTGATCTTGGGGTAGAAGGCGTCTACGTCTTCTTCAGAGCTGTGAAAGCTATACGCGTCTTTCATGGTGAACTCGCGGGCTCTGAGTAACCCCCCACGTGGGCGCGGCTCGTCACGGAACTTCGTGTGAATCTGATAGAGCACTGACGGAACCTGACGATATGATCTGATCTCGCGGCGCACGAGAGCCGTCACAGCTTCTTCGTGCGTCGTTGCTAAGACGAGATCACGCCCGGAGCGATCTTTGAAGCGCACCAGCTCTGGGCCATACTGATACCAGCGTCCGGACTCGTGCCACAGTTCTGCTGGCTGCACAAGGGGCATGAACACTTCTTGGCCGCCGATGGCGTCCATCTCTTCACGGATGATCTTTTCGATCTTGAGCCGGACTCGCTGGCCCAGGGGGAGCAGGGTGTAGATGCCCGCTGCCACAGAGCGAATGAACCCAGCTCGTACTAAGAGCTTATGGCTTATGAGTTCTGCTTCTTTTGGGGCGTCGCGCAGCGTCGGGATGAGCGCTTGCGAGAATCGCATGGAGACCTCCTTGCTTCCAAAGAGTGATCTCGGGGAAAAAGAGAAATGTGCTCTTAAGGGACTGTCCGGTCAAGGCGTCGGATGGAGCGCCGCAGACTGCGCCACGTCTGGGCGAACGATCTGTTCTGTAAAAGCTTCTGAATGAGCCAACTGTGCTGCACGCGTCTCAGGACGACGCGCTTCTGCGGGACGTCCATCACCAGCAGAGCCAACAGAAAGAAGACAAACCCCGGCATGACCGGCAAGATCGAGCCGAGCACACCCAAGCTAAAGAAGATCAGGGCAATCCCGTTGCGCACGAGGCTGCGCACCGAGAGAGGCATCAGCCCCCACAGGCGCTTGAGCATCAGCACCGACGCGAGAAACGAAAGTGTGCCGATCAGCGCGTTGAACAGCGTCCAGAGAAATTGCATATCATTGGGGAGTCGGGTACTCCATCACGACCTTGACTAGCTCGTCTACTAACTGATCTTCCGGCACGCGCTTGTAGGGCTTTCCGTCAATGTAGATCGTCCCGGACTTCTCATGCCCTACGAGCCCAATATGGGAGTGCGCGGCCTCTCCCGGCCCGTTCACCACGCAGCCGATCAGTGAGATTTTTATGGGCTTATCTACGTTCTCCAGGCGCTTCTGCACTTCCGACACGATCTTCTCTAAATCTATCCCGATCCGCCCGCACGTCGGACAGGATGTGTACTGAATCCCGCGCCATCGGATGTGCAACGCCGCCAAGATATCATACGCGACTTTGACTTCACGGACGGGGTCGCCAGTGAGCGAGCAACGCAGGGTATCTCCGATCCCTTCTTCTAAGAGCGTCCCGATCCCCAGCGCCGAGCGCACGACCCCCGTGTCTCCCAGCCCCGCCTCCGTCACGCCCAAGTGCAACGGATAGGGAATCTGCTTCGCTATTAATCTGTACGACTCGATCATCACCCGCACGTCGGTAGATTTGAGCGAGACGACGATATCTGAAAAATTATTGTCTTCCAAAATTTCGATCTCGCGCAGGGCCGCCTCGACCATCGCTTCAGGAGTCGCGCCCTCGTGTTTGACTAACAGATCCTTGGGCAGCGAGCCCGAATTCACCCCGACTCGAATGGGAATCCCCTTGTCCTTGGCCGCCTTGACGACTTGCTCGATCTTCGTGCGATCAGTGATGTTCCCCGGATTGAGGCGGAGCTTGTCTACCCCTTGCTCGATCGCTTTGAGCGCCAACCGATGGTCGAAGTGAATATCTGCGACTAATGGGATGCTGATGCGCTTTTTGATCTCAGCAAGCTGATTGGCCGCGTCCATATTTAAGACCGCAACCCGGACGATTTCGCAGCCCGCTTGCTCTAATCTCTTGATTTGTTTGACCGTTGCTTCGAGGTCGCGCGTGTCGGTCGTGGTCATGGACTGCACTCGGATCGGGTGAGTGCCGCCCAGGGTGAGCGGGCCCACCCGCACTTCTTTGGCGACTCGACGCCGAATCGGAGAGATCATAAGAGATCTTTCAGCAGGTCAATGCGCCGCAGCATCCCCACCAAGATGCCGTCCTTGTTGACGACCGGCAGCGACTTGACGTTCTTGCGGATCATCAAGTCCGCAGCCGTCAGATCATCGTCGTCCTCTTCGATCTTGATGACCTCTGGGGTCATATAGAACTCGATGCGGTCGTTCTCGATCTCGCGCAGCTTCTGCGACAAGTGGTTCATATCTGTAATCCCGTAGAGCACTTCAAAATAGCCGGGCAACGCCCCTTCTATGATATCACGTTCGGAGATGATCCCCAAGATGCGGCCCTCGTCGTTGACGACCGGCACGCTGCTGAGGCCGCTCTGATGGAACAGCTCGATCAGCTCCCGCACGGTCATCGTGGGCTCGGCAGCCGTCAAGTCCTTGGTCATGATCTCTTTGACTTTCATAGCTAGAGAGTAATGGGCTTGATATGGATCTTTGGGAGCACGCGCTCGATGGCCGCGCGGTCGGTCACGACCAGCTCTTCGCTCTCGGCGCAGGCGGTCGCTGCGGCCATGCCAAACCGCGCGGCTTCGAGCAGAGAAGCGCGCTCCACCGTGGCGCTGAGCACCCCGGCGATGAGCGCATCTTCAGCCCCCAAGAGATTCTGAAACTGCACCTCGCGGGCTTCGAGGTCCCAGGCGCCCTCACGGGTGATCAGGAGATCGTGCGTGATATGATGGGAGACCAAGACGGCCTCTATGCCGCCCGCGATCCACTCTCTGCCGACAGCGAGGATCTCGTCGGGGGTCTTCAGCGAGGGGGTCTGCTGGCGCGTGTCGGGCTTGACCAGCCACGGCTTCTCTGAGATTGCGCGCGCCAGCGCTTCCCCGGCAGCGTTGACGATCACCGGCACGCGGCGCTGGTGAGCGATATGGGTTAGCTCTTGGTAGAACTGGGCGGGCACGCCGGGGGGCAAGCTCCCCCCTAAGAAGACGGAGCGTGCTCGGCTGAGCGCCCGCTTGTATTGGGCGAAGAAGCGTCGCAGCGCCTCGGGCGGGACGGTTGGCCCCTGCTCCGTGATCTGAATGGGCCGTTGCTCGTGCCCGCGCTCCAGAAGCGTGACGTTGGTGCGCGTCTCGCCCTCGACCCAGATGAAGCTCGTGGTGATGCCCTCGTCGCGAACGCGGCGCTCTACCGCCCGCCCCGTCTCCCCAGCGATAAACCCCATAGCAATAGTCTCTATTCCCATGCGCGCAAGAAAGATCGAGACGTTGATCCCCTTGCCCCCTGCTGTCAGATAGGACCGAGTCGCTCGCATGACCGGCATCTCGCCGTCATCGAGGCAGAGCCGCTCCAGCCAATAGATCTTGTCAATCGTGGGGTTGGGCGTGACGGTGATGATCATACGAGAACGCTTGGGCGCACGAGCTGACCGACAAGGCCCGCTACGGAGCCGTCAGTGATCTTGAGGGTCACGAGTTCTCCGATCAAATCGGAAGACCCCTCGAAGATGACCGTGCGATTGTCGCGCGTCTTGCCCATCATGAACCCTTGGGCGCGGGCTGGGCCTTCGACCAAGACTTCTACTCTCTGCCCGACGCGCTTGCGGTTCTCCTCGTCGGTGATCTGTTTTTGAAGTGCCAAGAGAATCTCTAAGCGACGCTGTTTCTCCTCCTCGGGGACGGTGTCGCGATATTTATAGTATGCGATCGTGCCCGGCCTGGGAGAGTACTTGAAGATGAACGCGCCGCCAAAGCGCGCCCTTTTCACGAGATCGACCGTCTCGTGAAAGTCCTCTTCGGTCTCGGTGGGGAAGCCGACAATGATATCGGTTGTGACGTTGACGCCGTTCCCTTGCAGGTCCTTCACGAGACTCACAACCCTCTCTTTGGTGTAGCCGCGGCGCATCTCCGCTAAAACTTTATCGCTGCCGGATTGCACAGCCATGTGGACGTGCTCGCAGATATTGTTCTCCTCCCCCACAACAGCGATGACCTCGTTGGTGATATCGTGGGGGTGGGAGCTGGTAAAGCGCACTCTGGGGATGGGGATCTCGGTCAGCGCCCGCAAGAGGTTCGCAAAATGAATAGTGGGATCTTTGAGGTCTTTCCCGTAAGAATCAACGTTCTGGCCCAGAAGCTGGACTTCTTTGTAGCCCTGGGCGGCCAGCTCGCTCACTTCAGCGATGATATCGCCGGGGAGGCGGCTGCGCAGCAGCCCTGTCGTGTACGGGACGATGCAGAACGAACAGAAGTTGGAGCACCCTTCGGTGATCGTGACCTTGGCTTGGAAGGGGCTCGCCCGCAGGAAGGGCAGCTCCTCGATCTTGTCGGGAATTTTTTCGACGGCCATACAGAAGCCGGGTTTGCCCAGGGCTCGCTGCTGGCGGGCGCGTTCGACCAGCTCAGGGATCTCCGATATATTGGAGCTGCCGAAGACGAAGTCAACAGCGGGGATGCGCTGAAAAAGCTGTTCTTTCAGGGCTTGGGCGACGCAGCCACCCACGCCCAAGAGCAGCTCGGGGTTCTTCTCTTTGAGGGAGGCGATGACGCCCGCTTCGGATATTATTTTATGGACGGGCTTTTCGCGCACCATGCACGTATTAAAGAGCACGAGATCGGCGTGGGCGGGATCGTCGGCGGGGAGGTACCCCGCGCGGGCGAGCACCCCGGCGATGCCTTCGGACTTGTGCTCGTTCATCTGGCAGCCCCAGGTGTAGATGTAGAAGCGCTTGGTACTCATAGATATAAGAACTATAGCAGAGAGGGCCGAGTCTCTCAAGCCCGGCCCTTGGCTTGCTGGACGGCGCGCAGGGCGTTGACCACGCCATAGCCGTAGCGGCTGCGCGGGCTTCTGCTGGTCGCGGTAGAGCGGAGAATAAAAGCAGCTTCGGAGGCGGAGAGCGTGGGGTTGACCGAGAGGATCAGCGCGAGGACGCCGCTGACGTGTGGGGCTGCTGCTGAAGTTCCAAAGAACGGCCCGTAGCCCCCAAAGGGGTACGGCGTCAAGATCGCGGTCTTGAGCAAGGGGAGAAATTGCTCGAAGTTCTCGATCTTGGCAGCTAATTCTAAGAACTTTTCGTAGCTGATGTCGCCGCCGGGGGCGACCACCTCGAGCTTGGAGCCCCCTTGGCTATAGCTCGTAACGGTGCCATCGGTTCCCGTCGCCCCTACGGCGATCACGCCGGGGTAGGCCGCCGGATACGAGACGCAGTTGGGAAAAGCTTCCCCGAAGTTGCCCGCCGCAGCGACCAAGATCGCTCCCTTGTCGAGCGCGCGCTCCACGGCCTGACGGAGCTGCCCCGGCAGCTCGAAGCACCCGAACCCGCCAAAACTCATATTCACAATGCGTGCGCCGTTGTTCACAGCGTAATCGAGAGCCTTCACGATAGCATCTACAGTGGCGCGTCCGCGGGGGTCGAACGCCCGCACATCCATGATCCTCACCTGGGGAGCCACTCCCGTCAGCCCGATATTATCCGCAGCGTTGGCGATGATCCCCGCCACAGACGTCCCGTGGAAGTCTATCGTCGTTCCCTCGAGGGAATCGTTGTCGTTATCGTAGAAATCCCAGCCGTGGATGTCGTCTATAAAGCCGTTCCCATCGTCGTCTTTGTTGTTGTCAGGGACTTCTTTGGGGTTGACCCAGATGTTCTTGACGAGTTCTGGGTGTTGCCAATCGACTCCAGAGTCGAGCACAGCGACGACGATCTCTGGGGACCCGAGGGTGATCTCGTGGGCTTGGCGGGCTTGGATCTGATCGAGCCACCATTGATTGATATATTGTTCGTCAATGCGCAGGGCTTGTTCGAAACGGTTGTTCTCTTCGTTCTGCTCGCGAACTTGGTTGAAGGCGCAATCGGCGGAGGCACGAAATCTGATGAGCGGCAGTTCCGCGACCTGCCAAGAGACCTGCACCGTGGCTCTGCCGTTGCGCTCCAATCGTCGGACTTGCTCACGACTGAGCAAGAGCTCATTGAGGGGAAGCCCTAATTCTGTGGCGACGACGTCGGGCATCAAGTTGACACTGACACAGACGAAGAAGCTCGTCATGACGTCTTCATTGCCCACATTGGCGACGGTGACAGCAATGGCTACGGAATCTCCGGGCTTAGGATTTTCTGGGGTGACTTTGATCTCTTGAACGATCAGATCAGGTCCCTGCCCGAACTGAGCGAGGACTCCACCTGCCCACACGACGCTCGCCAGCACTCCGAGCAATATCTTTGTTATGCTGCGCATAGGTCGTTCCTCCTTCGTTGGGGTTTCTTATAGTATCGTCTTTCGGGGAGCGGGCGTCAAGCCCGCGCTCGCAGTTGTCAGACTCCCGCCGCCCTCTGGTATAATATTCATAGAGGAGGGCTACACCACAGGCAAAAAGGGGGTGTGACCAGAACAGACCAGCAAGAGAACCGCAACCGACTCTCAACCTCATCTTTGACTCTGAGCAGGAGGAGGATCTTATGAAATATTCCACTCGCAGATGGCTTCAGGTCGTGGGCTTGAGCCTCGTGGCCTTCGCGCTGATTGGGCCGTTGGTGGCCCAGCCGCAACAAACGATAAGGATCGGGGTTGTCGCGGGGTTGGAGATCGCCAATGGGCGCGATACCCTGCGCGGCGCACAGCTCGCCGTCGAAGAGATCAACGCCGCCGGCGGTGTGCTGGGCCGTAAGATCGAACTCGTCGTCGGCGATATGAAGACCGAAGGCGATGGCGAGCTGGCCCGCAGAGTCTACCAAGATGTCGCTTCTCAAGTTGATGCCGTCGTGGGGTTCTTCCGCTCCGAAGCGGTGCTCGCGGTCCTGCCCGATATCCCGCGCATGCAGAAGCCCCTCTTGATCACCGGGGCGACCTCCCTCGCCACCGATCGAGTCCCCACCGACTACGCAAACTACAAATACGTCTTCCGCCCCATGCTCAATACGTTCTCCCTGGTGGGGGACACGCTGCGCTTCGCTGGGGACTATCTGTACGGCTTGGTGGAGAAGGGCGTTCTGCCCAATCGCAAGATCTTCTTAGTGGGGGAAGACCTGAGCTCCGCCAATACGTACATGGCGCTGTTGGGGCCGCGCTTGGGTGAGCTGGGGTTTGACGTCGTCAACGCGAAGAGATTGGCCGTAGGCACGAGAGACCTCACCCCCCTGATGACCGAGCTGAAGAGCTCCGGCGCTGCCATTGTCTTTACGTTCTTCTCCGATCCGGGCCTGGCAACTGTCTTCACCAAGACCTGGGCTGAAACTAAGACGAAGGTCGCCGTCTTCGGCATCAACGTCTTGCTGCAAGACGATGTGAGCGTGCAGGAGCTCAAGGGCGCGGGCACGGGATACGTCATCGCCGACTTCTCCGCCGACGCCCCCGTCACCCCCAAGACCAAAGCGTTCTTTGCGGCGTTCCAGAAGAAGTATAACGTGCGCCCCATCTATACGGCGGGGATCACCTACGACGCGATCTATATCGTAGCTGAGGCCATCAAGAAGGCCAATGGGCAGACCAATGCCGACTCGCTGGTGAAAGCGTTGGAGTCATTCGATAAGTACGATAATGCGTACATTGGCGCGGGCGGGCCCTATTGGTTCTACCCTGTGGCGGGCTTCAACCGCACCGAACAGATTATCCTCAAGACCGAGGCCGGCGATCTGAAGTTTGCGAACTGTCTCTCGGCGGGGATCACCGAGCTCTGTTTCAAGAACCCCCACGATGTGGGGTGGGGCTTCAACAGGCTGAAAGACAAGCCCACGGCGTTCGACGGGCTGCGGGCGATCTGGACGCAGATCGGGCCGCTGGGAGCAGGCGGCGCCTTCGACCGCGTCCTGCTCTATCCTGGGGAGTTCTCGGCAAAGCCCGATGATCCGCTCAGTCTCTATCAATTGCCGCCGCACATGAGGTAACACCCTCACCCCCGTCCCCTCTCCCCTTTGAGGGAGAGGGGAGTAAGGGGTGAGGGGGTTAGCTTCACCCTCACCCCCGTCCCCTCTCCCCTTTTTTGAGGGAGAGGGGAGTAAGGGGTGAGGGGGGTTAGCTTCACCCTCACCCCCGTCCCCTCTCCCCTTTTTTGAGGGAGAGGGGAGTAAGGGGTGAGGGGATTAGCTTCACCCTCACCCCTAGCCCCTCTCCCCTCTGAGGGAGAGGGGAGTAAGGGGTGAGGGGAGAGGGGAGCAGAAGGGTGAGGGCCATTTTTGTTAACTTGCGCACCTTGGGCCCTATATATTAATATTTCTCGAGGGCGCAAGCCCCACGGGAGGTTGCTCTATGGACTTTGAACTGAGCGAGGAGCACAAACTCATCCGCAAGACGGCTCGTCAATTCGCCGAGGAAGTGATTCGTCCGGCCGCCAAGCACCACGACGAGACGTGTGAGTACCCATACGAGATCATCGAGGAAGCCAAGAAGTTAGACCTGATCGCCCCGGCGATCCCCGAAAAGTACGGAGGAGCGGGGCTGGACTTTCTCGCCGCGGCGATCGTGATCGAAGAGCTCTTTCGCGGTGACCCAGGGATCGGGCTGGCCATTAGTGCCCGCATCTTCGGCAGCGACATGATCTTAGAATTTGGGACGGAAGAGCAAAGACAGAAGTATCTCGTTCCGGTGGCCAAGGGCGACTGGGTCTGCGGGGCTGCTATTACGGAGCCCGAAGCGGGCAGCGACGTCGCTTCCATCAAGACCCGGGCAGAGAAGAAGGGCAATAGATATATTTTGAACGGGACGAAGATGTTCATCACCAACGGCTCGATTGCGAACTTTTTGATCGTCTTTGCCCGCACCAACACCAATCCCCCGGAGCGCCACGGTGGGATCACGGCATTTATAGTCGAGCGCGACCGACCTGGCTTCAAAGCCACCCCGCTCCACAACAAGATGGGCATTCGCGCGTCAGATCTCGCTGAGATCACCTTGGATAACGTCGAAGTCCCTGAAGAGAACATCGTCGGTCAGGTGGACATGGCGTTCTATCACTTGATGACGTTCTTCTCGCGGGGGCGCACGGCAGTCGCTGCTCAGGGCGTAGGGATTGCTCAAGGGGCGTTCGACGAGGCGCTGAAATATTCTCAAGAGCGGGTGCAGTTTGGCAAGCCCATCTGTGAGTTTCAAGCGATTCAGTTTAAGTTGGCCGAGATGGCCACGGCGATAGAGACGGCGCGGCTCTTGACGTATCAAGCCGCCTGGGAGATCAGCAAGGGGGGCAACCCCGCGAAGATCGCCTCCATGGCAAAATGGTACGCTGGGAAAGTCGCGCGCGAGGTGGCCAACGAAGCGTTGCAGATTCATGGGGGCTACGGCTTTATCAAAGAGTACGACGTCGAGCGATTCTATCGCGACGCTAAAATTATCGAGCTCTACGAAGGGACGAGCGAGATTCAGAAGCTCATTATCGCGCGGGCGCTGTTGGGGAAGATCCCAGGGTGATATGGTCAAGCCCTATAAGATCAAAGTTGTCGAGCCGATCCGACTGTTGCCACGCGCCGAGCGCGAGCAGAGGCTGAAAGAAGCCGACTATAACGTCTTTCGACTCCGTGCTGAAGATATCTACATTGACTTATTGACGGACTCTGGCACGGGCGCGATGAGCCATGCCCAATGGGGCGCCTTGATGCAGGGCGACGAGTCCTACGCCGGCGCCCAGAGCTTCTATCGCTTAGAGAAAGCCGTCAAAGATATCTTTGGGTTCAGATATTTTATGCCCACGCATCAGGGGCGTGCCGCCGAGCATATTCTCTTCTCGACGCTGGTCAAACCGGGGGACATCGTCCCCAACAATATGCACTTCGACACGACACGAGCCAACGTGCTCGCTGCCGGCGGCCAGCCTCTCGATCTCGTCATCGAAGAGGCCTACGATCCGACCAGAGAGCACCCCTTCAAGGGCGAGATGGACGTCGCAGCCCTGGAAGCGCTCATAAGCAAGCACGGGCGGGAGCGCATCCCCCTGATTATGCTGACGATCACCAATAATTCCGGGGGAGGCCAACCCGTCTCGCTCAAGAATATCCGAGCCGTCAGCGAGATCGCGAGAGCTCATAAAATCCCGTTCTTTCTTGATGCGTGTCGTTTCGCCGAGAACTGTTTCTTCATCAAGGAGCGCGAGCCAGGCTGCTCTCAGAAAAGACCCATCGAGATCGCCCGTGAGATCTTCTCGCTGGCCGACGGCATGACATTTTCCGCCAAAAAAGACGCGATCACCAACATCGGCGGCATCTTGGCGATGAACGATGAAAACTTATATTGGCGCTGCGTGCAGAAACTTATTCTCTTCGAGGGGTTTCCGACGTATGGGGGGCTGGCCGGGCGCGACTTAGAAGCTATGGCTGTGGGGCTGTACGAAGCCTTGGACGAAGACTACTTGCGCGACCGGATCGGACAGACGCGCTCTGTGGGAGAGCGCCTCAAGGCCGAAAGGATCCCCATTCTTGAGCCCATCGGCGGGCATGCGGTCTACATTGACGCTCTGAGATTCTTGCCCCATATTCCCCAGAAGGAGTTTCCCGCACAAGCGTTGGTGATCGAGCTCTATCGTGAGGGCGGGGTGCGAGCTGTCGAGATAGGCAGCACGATGTTCGCCAAGCGCGACGAGAAGACGGGCCAAGAGATCTACCCCAAGCTCGAGCTTGTGCGCTTGGCCATCCCCAGGCGTGTCTATACTCAGGAGCACTTCGATCACGTGGTCGAAACGCTGAAACGCATTCGAGATCGGCGCGACGCGATTCGTGGGGTCAAGCTCATCTGTGGTGAGGGGCCACTCCGACACTTCATCGCTCGTTTTGCCCCTCTGTAGGTGATCAAGATCACTCTCGCTAGTGATGGAAGTCCTTGCTCCGTTCAAGAGACTAAGGACTAATGGAAGCGCAAGGTGAGAGGGAATGCCCCAAGCAAGCGAGCCTCAAATGATTGCTGTTCTCTACCTGCGGGAAAGGGATTTTTCTGGTATACTGTATAAGGGGGAAAGGGCTGGCAATCATTTGGGATTCCTCGCACACCTCCTAAAGAGTGAAGAGCTTGGCTGGGCGTGAGGCCCTCAGGGGGTTAGCCAGGGTTTTGCCCGCATCCTCGGCGGGATTTTTCCCCAGCGGCCCTCGTAGCGCGGCTCGAGGCCGCAGGCCAAGCTCTTCCTCTTGCCCTTCTGTGAGAAGGGCCCAACCTCCTTCTGGGACTTATTCTTGTAGCATAAAGGGCCCCTCGTTGTCAAGACCCCTGATTCCTCATCTTTGGATTGTTTTGTGATGCTAGGTGTCCGTTGCCATCAGAGCGCGCTCTGCCGCTTTGGGTAATACAATGGGCACAAACATCGACGCCGGGTAAAGATAGCCGTCGGGCTCTGACTGATCTTCATCAAGGACACGAAGCATCTTGTGGGCCTCTGCTTCCGCATCAGGGAGCGTGCGGTAGACTTTACCTACAATCAAGCTGGCGGGGTTGCTCTTGTTGTCAATACAGATCACAAAACGACTCATGGGATCACCTTCTTAATTTTGAAATCCTTTCGTCCTATGCCATGCGCTTCAAACCAATGTATCTCGGCTTTGCAGATGGTACCGTCTGCAAGTCGTACCGTGGCGATGCCTTTCATCTTACGCCAACGTCCCTTGCCGTAAGTGCGCTCCAGATAACGCCGGATGTATACGCCCCGTCCTGCTGCGATTGTCTCAATATCTCTGATCTCATCAAGGATCTCAAATTGAACCATTATATGGCTTACCGATTCATCGCATAAAGCATTATAAGAGTAGCTTGGTTTCTCGGCAAGGAGAAGCTTCTTATTACTGCGACAGCTCTTTGGACTTTTCCGTCGCCCGGTCGACTGTTTTGATAAGCGTGACGCGAATTCCCCCGTCTTCTAAGGCCATGATACCATCGATGGTCACGCCCGCTGGGGTCGTCACTTCGTCCTTGAGCTTGGCCGGGTGCTCGCCCGTCTCCAGGACCATCTTGGCCGCGCCCAAGAGCGACTGAGCTGCCAATATCGTCGAGAGCGACCGGGGCAGCCCAACTTTGACCCCGCCCTCAGCCAGCGCTTCGATCATAATATACCCATACGCCGGCCCACTCCCCGACAGCGCCGTCACGGCGTCCATCAGCTCTTCATTGTCAATGACAGCGACTAAACCGACCGCAGCAAAGATCGCCCTCGCTACTTCAATGTGCTCTTTGGTCGCATAGCGCCCCGGACAGAGCACGGTCATCCCGGCGTTCACCAGACACGGCGTGTTAGGCATGGCCCGCACGACGGGAACTCTCTTGGCCAAGTGCTCCTCGATGAAGCGCGTCGTCCGAGCGGCAGCGATCGTAATGATGAGCTGGTCTTCTCGCACGCTCTCTTTGATCTCGGTGAGGACTTTTTTCATCGTCTGGGGCTTGACCGCGAGGATGACGATCTGAGCATCGGCAATCGCTCGAACGTTGTCGGTGAGCGTCTTGATGCCGTAGCGTTTGGCGGCCTCGAGGGCGCTGTCGCGGTGGCCGGTCGTCCCGATGATATTCTGTGGGGAGACGACACGACTGCGCACCAGACTGCCTGCGAGCGCTCCACCGATCTTGCCCAGCCCAAGGATCGCAATCGTTCTGTCCTTCAGCATAGTGTTGAGAGCATAGCCGAAAGTCGCCCGCTGATCAAGCGAGCCATTTGACTTTGCTGGCGCGGGCTCGTAAAATTCTCACTGATGAGCGAATCTCATAGTGCTATACGCGTGTCGGCCATCGTTCCGGCGTATAACGAAGCCGAACGGATTGGGGCCGTGCTCTGGCCGCTCCTGCACGCCCCCTCGGTCGGCGAAGTCATCGTCGTGGACGACGGCTCGACCGACGAGACGGCGGCCGTCGCGCGGTCGTTCGGGGTCAAAGTGATCTCCCTGCCGGTCAACCGCGGCAAGGCGGTTGCCCTCGACCGTGGGGTACAGAAAGCCCGATACGAAACGCTGCTCTTTCTGGACGCTGATCTCGTGGGCTTGCGCCCTGAGCATATCGAGCGCATGATTCGGGCTTACCGTGAAGAGAGGCGCGATATGATAGTTGGGATCTTTCGCGGGGGGCGGCTCAACACCGATCTCGCCCAGACGATCGCTCCCTATCTGTCGGGGCAGCGGGTCTTGAGCAAATCGCTGTGGAAGAGGTTGCGTCGCAAGGTGCACACATTGGATTTTGGGGTGGAGATCGCGTTGACCAAGCTGGCCCTCAAAGAGAATTGGGCGCAGGGGTTTGTCCAACTGGACGGCGTGACTCACGTGATGAAAGAAGAGAAATTTGGGTTTTCACGCGGGCTGGCCTCACGCTTCAAGATGTATGGGGATATCGTGCGGTCGGTCTTCACACGGGTGACCTGACCCCTCACCCCTCGGGAGAGCGGTGCAGGGGTGAGGGGGAAAAGATGACGATTGCCATCGGGTGTGATCACAACGGCTTGACCCTGAAGGAGACTCTCTTGAAAGGGGTGCTGCAAGGGCACGCGGTGCGCGACTTTGGTGTGTTCACCCCGGAGTCGGTAGACTATCCCGACATCGCGTTCGCGGTTGCCCGCGCTGTGGCGTCGGGGGAGTGTGAGCGCGGGATTCTCATCTGTGGCACCGGGATCGGTATGGCCATTGCCGCCAACAAAGTGAAGGGGATTCGCGCGGCGGCCTGTAGCGATGTCTACTCAGCGCGGATGAGCCGTCGCGATAACGACGCCAATATTCTCTGTCTTGGCGGCCGGGTGATCGGCCCGGGGCTGGCCGCGGAGATCGTCACGGCGTGGCTGAACGAATCTTTTGAGGGGGGACGTCATCAACGCCGCGTCGAGAAGATCCATGCCCACGAGTGAGATACGTATGAGAGAGAGTGAACTAGCCCGCACGGACCCGGAAGTCTATCAGGCGATCCAAGGGGAGCTGGAGCGCCAGCGATTCTCGATAGAGCTGATTGCATCAGAGAATTTCTGCTCGCTTGCTGTGCTCGAAGCCCAAGGCTCCATCTTGACGAACAAATATGCCGAGGGCTACCCCCGAAAGCGCTACTATGGCGGCTGCCAGTGGATGGACGTCATAGAAGATTTAGCGCGCGAGCGCCTGAAAAAGCTCTTTGGCGCAGAGCACGCCAACGTCCAACCCCACTCGGGCACCCAGGCGAACATGGCCGTCTATTTTGCCGTCCTCCAGCCAGGGGATACTATACTGAGTATGTCTTTAGCGCACGGGGGGCATCTCTCCCACGGCCATACCGTGACAGTCTCAGGGAAGCTCTATACTGTTGTGCACTATGGGGTAGCTCGTGACACCGAGCTCATTGACTTCTCCGAGGTCCGACGGTTGGCCCATGAGCACAAGCCAAAGCTCATTGTCTGCGGGGCGAGCGCTTATCCTCGAATCATTGATTTTAGGGAATTTCGGAGGATCGCTGACGAGGTTGGGGCGTATCTGATGGCAGATATCGCCCATATAGCGGGGCTGATTGCCGGAGGGGTACATCCGTCACCTATCCCGTGGGCAGACTTCGTGACGACGACGACGCACAAGACCTTGCGCGGGCCGCGCGGCGGCGCCATACTCTGCCGGAAAGAATTCGCGGAGCTCATTGACAAGTCGGTCTTTCCGGGCAGTCAAGGCGGGCCCCTCATGCACGTGATCGCAGCCAAGGCCGTCGCCTGTGGGGAGGCCCTGCGCCCAGAGTTTACTGCTTACACTCGCAAGATCGTGGAGAACGCGCAAGCCCTCGCGCGCGCCCTGGCTGCGGAGGGCTTGCGCATCGTCTCCGGGGGCACGGATACCCACCTGCTCTTGGTGGACGTGCGTCCTGTTGGGCTGACGGGGGCCGAAGCCGAGCGGCTCTTAGAAGCAGTCGGGGTGACCGTGAACAAGAACGCCATCCCCTTCGATCCTCAGAAGCCCAACGTCACCAGTGGGATTCGTCTGGGCACCCCAGCGGTGACCACCCGCGGGATGGGGCCTGCAGAGATGATCGAGATAGCGGGGATCATTGCCCGGGTTTTGCAGGAGCGCACAGAGGACGTATCTGAGTGGGCGCGTGCACGGGTGCGCAGGCTCTGCGAGCGTTTCCCCCTCTATGAGGGGCTCGCGGAGCTGGGTCTTGCCAAGTGAGATGACAGGTGCTATAATATAACTACCAAGTCTCCATGGACTGCTCTCTCTTCTGCTCTGTGACATCTGTGCCGGGTGTCCCTTCTTACGAAAAGGAGTGGCTCACTGCGTCGCAGAGGATGGAAGACCGTGGTGCTCACAGCGAATTTCAATGAGAGGAGTATTCACACAGTTCCCCTACCTGGGAGGTGCCCGCCAAGGCTATGTCGGAAGTTAAAGAAGAAAGAGGGCGAGAGAAGCCGATGGACGAACTACTCGATATCTCCGAGCTGAAGTCCAAGGACATGTCGGAGCTGCGCGCCCTTGCCGAGCAGTTTAATATCAATGGGCGCGGGCGCATCAAGAAAGAAGACCTCGTCTTTGCGATCTTGAAGGCCCAAGCGGAAAAGCAAGGGCTGCATTTCAAGGACGGGGTTTTAGAGATCTTGCCCGACGGGTACGGATTCTTGCGCGACAGCTCGTGCCTGCCGGGGGCCCACGATATCTATGTCTCCCCGTCGCAGATCAAGCGCTTTGCCCTCAAGGACGGGGACGTCGTCAGCGGCATCGTGCGTCCTCCCAAAGAAGAGGAGAAGTACTTTGCGCTCTTGAAGATCGAAGCGATCAACTTTGAGGACCCCGAGGCCATCCGCAATCGGCAAGCGTTTGAAGACCTCATCCCGTACCATCCGCGGGAGCAGCTGAAGCTCGAATATGACAGCAACGAGTTCTCGACTCGCATTATAGATCTGTTCGCTCCGATCGGGAAGGGCCAGCGCGGCCTGATCGTCTCGCCGCCCAAGGCAGGCAAGACAACTCTGTTAAAGCACATCGCGCACGGGATCGCCGCCAATCACCCCGAAGTCTATCTGATTGTCTTGTTGGTCGACGAGCGCCCTGAGGAGGTCACGGACTTTCGGGAGTCCATCACGATGGGCGAGGTCGTGGCGGCAACCTTCGATCAGAAGCCCGAGATTCACTGTCGTATCTCGGAGCTCGTGATCGCCAAGGCCAAGAGATTAGTCGAGATGGGGCGCGACGTCGTGATCCTGATGGACTCGATCACGCGGTTGGCGCGCGCCTATAACTTAGCGATCGCTCCGAGTGGGAAGCTGCTCTCCGGGGGCATGGACCCCACGGCGCTCTACAAGCCCAAGGAGTTTCTGGGCGCCGCGCGCAACATCAAAGACGGGGGCAGCTTGACTATTATCGGCACGGCGCTGGTGGACACCGGCTCGCGCCTGGATCAAGTGGTCTTCGAGGAGTTCAAGGGCACGGGCAACATGGAGCTGGTGCTCGACAGAACCCTCGCGAACAAGCGCATCTTCCCCGCGATTGATCTCGAAGTCTCGGGCACCCGCAAAGAAGAGCTCTTGCTCCCTGAAAAAGTCCTCAAGCGCGTCTGGGTGCTGCGCAAGATGATCGGCGACATGAACGACAAGCAAAAGGCCCTCGAATGGATCCTCTCCCGCATGGAGCAGACCAAGAACAACGAGCAGTTCTTGGAGTTAATGCGCAATGAGTAGGGTGTTGAGAATCGTGCTGGTGGGGTGGAGCGGGCTGGCTTTACTCGTCGGGATCTTCTGGGTGCACGGCTCGCTCCCTCTCAGCAAGGAGAAGCTCGGTGCTCAAGGAGGCCCACTCTCCGGCGACGAGGGCATCTTTCTCGCTCCGCAGATCACTGAGTACGAAGTCCAGCCCAGTGACACGCTCGTGAAGATCGCTCAGCGGTTCGGGATCTCTGTGGAAACCCTCGTGGGCAGCAATGCCAACGCTCTGGACGATCTGCACGCTCCCCCTCCAGGGACGGTCTTAAAGATCGTGACGAACGGGGTCTTGCACTCGGTCAAGCGCGGCCAGACCCTGACGGATATCGCGCGGACCTACGGGGTCTCGCTCTCACAGATTCTGTGGGCCAACCGTCTCGACGACCGAGAGTATATCTATCCGGGGGAGGAGTTTTTCATCCCCGGCGCGAGGACATCTCCCGTCTTCACGCATTTGCAGATGGCCGGGGGGAGAAAGAGCTTCTTTGCCTGGCCGGTGCGGGGCGTGCTCACTTCGGGTTTTGGCCCGAGAAGTCACCCCATCAGCGGGGAGCCGGATTTTCACGAGGGGATTGACATCGAAGTTCCCGAAGGGACGGAGGTCTACGCGGCGTGCGCCGGACGGGTGCGAAGCGCCGGGCGCCATAGTGGGTATGGGCTCTATATTGTCTTAGAGCACAGCAACGGCTATCGCACGCTCTATGGGCATCTGTCGGAGATTGGAGTCTATCGCGGACAATTCGTCGAAGGAGGTCAGCGCATCGCCCGCTCGGGCAACACGGGGAACTCGACCGGGCCGCATCTGCACTTTGAGATTCTGCAGTACGGCCGGCCGCTCAACCCGTTGGCGCTCTTGCCACCATGAAGCTCACGGTCTACGGAGGCCGCCGACTCTTTGGAGAGATTGCAGTAGACGGGGCGAAGAATGCCGCCCTGCCCCTCTTGGCCGCAACGCTGCTCACCGATGAAGAAGTGATCTTGCAGAACGTCCCCGACGTGGGGGACGTGCGAACTATGATGGCTCTGCTGGAGAGCCTGGGCAAGCGCGTCCACGCCCTGGACGCTGGGGTCTATAGTATTCGTACCGACAAGAGACTATTGGGCACCCCCCCGGACTCGTTGGTGCGCAAGCTGCGCGCGTCGTTTCTGCTGTTGGGGCCGCTGATGGCGCGGGTCGGCTCAAGTCAGTTAGCCCTGCCCGGCGGCTGCCCCATCGGTCTGCGCCCCGTCGATTTACACCTGAAGGGGTTGAGAGCCCTCGGAGCCCAGCTCGAATCGGAAGGTGCCTGCTGGCGTGCCCAGGCGCACAGGCTCCATCCGGCGGAGATCCACTTGGATTATCCGTCGGTGGGGGCGACAGAACAGATTATGATGACCGCGGCTCTGATTCCGGGCCGAACGGTCATCAGCAACCCCGCGCAAGACCCCGAAGTCCACGATCTGGCCCGACTCTTAATCAAGATGGGCGCGGGGATCTCTCTCGCGCCGGGACGGCTCCAGATCGAAGGAGCTCCGTACTTGCAGGGCACGACTCACACAGTCATTCCCGATCGCATCACCGCGGGGACGTTTCTCATTGCCGGGGCGATCGCTGGGGGGGACGTGACCGTGCGCTGCCAGCCGCTCCATCTGGAAGCCCTGTTGAGCAAGCTTGACGAACTGGGGATTATCGTGCAAGAGCACGTGGAGAGCGTGCGCGTCGTGAGCGACGGGCCGGGCAGCTTCTCTGGCGGACGCGTCGAGGCCCGACCCTATCCGGGGTTCCCCACGGATCTCCAGCCCCAGATGATGGCCCTGCTCAGCGTCGCTCGTGGGGCGAGCGTTATTAAAGAGACCGTCTGGGAGAGTCGTTTTGCCCATGCGACAGAGTTGGCCCGCATGGGGGCACAGATTCGGCTCGAAGGGCCTACGGCCTTGATCGAGGGGGTCTCTGCGCTCTCGGGCACGGAAGTGCACGCGACAGATGTGCGTGCCGGTGCGGCGCTGGCGCTCGCGGGCCTCGCGGCTGTGGGGACAACGATTGTCGTCGATCGGGATGGGCACATCGGGCGCGGGCATCGAGATTTGGCCGGCGAGCTGGCACGACTCGGAGCTGCTATAATATCTGAAGACGAACAGACTTCAGAAGAGAAGGAGGGTGTCAGTACCGAGATTCGATGAACCAATTGATTGAAGATCGGCTGGGGGAGCGGGCGCGGGTTTTCGCTGGGGAGCGAGCGATCTTAGTGGGGCTGGACTTAGGGCAGAGGGCACAGTGGCAGGAGCGCGAATCTATCGAAGAGCTGATAGAGCTCGCGCGGACGGCGGGGCTGGAGGTCTTGCGAACAGTCCTACAAAAACGCTTCTTGCCCGATCCGGCGTTCTTCATCGGCAAGGGCAAGGCCGAAGAACTCAGGGAGCTTGCGACAAAATCCGGGGCACAGGTGATCGTCTTCAACGACGCGCTCACGCCGGCACAGGCCCGTAACTTAGAAGAGAAGATTCAGCGAAAGATTATAGATCGCGCCCAGTTGATTATGAATATCTTCGCGCAGCGGGCGCGCTCCAAGGAAGCGAAGCTCCAAGTGGAGCTGGCGCAGTTAGAGTATCTCTTGCCGAGATTGCGCGGCTGGGCCGAGGCGTTGGGGCAGCCCGGTGCAGGGATCGGCACGCGCGGCCCCGGCGAGACTCGGCTGGCTCAGGAGCGCCACGCGATCCGCCAGCGCATGCACACGCTCAAAGAACAGTTGGCCAAAGCCGAGCAGGAGCGCGCCGTGCGTCGCAAACTCCGCGAGAAGCGCAAGGTCCCAGAGATCGCCCTGATCGGGTACACCAATACGGGAAAGTCGACGCTCTTGCAGGTGCTCACCGGCGCAGAGACGTTCATCGAAGATAAGCTCTTCGCGACACTCGACCCTCTGACGCGCCAGCTGTATCTGCCCGATGGACGGCTCGTCGTGATCACCGACACGGTGGGCTTTATTAAGAAACTGCCGCATCAGCTCATCCCGGCGTTCGCCTCGACCCTCGAGACGGCCCAGACTGCCGATCTGTTGCTCAACGTTCTCGATGTTTCCAGTCCCACTCTCTTCGACCACTGGCGGACGATCGTCGAAGTCCTGAACACTATCTTTAAGAACGGCACCCGCCCGCCGATGCTCAACGTCCTCAACAAAGTAGATAGACTCCAGACTTTGGAAGATCGTCAGCGTCTGGAGGAGGCGGTAGCGACTCTTCCCAACGCTGTGGTGATCTCTGCACGGGAGAGGGTGGGGATTGAAGAGTTGAAGGGGGCCATAGCGCAGATGCTCCAAGGCGAGGCTATTGGAGCGCAGCCCGCAGCGTAAACAGCAGCGATTCTACCAGCAACTGCACGTTGGCGTTGCGCTGGAGCTTCCACGGTGCGATCTCTAAGCAGTGCACAGCTTGAGAAGTTCTATACTGCGCCCCTACAGAGAGGTCGCGATACCAGTAGAGGGCTTCGTGGATGAAAGACTCGATCACGTCTTGGTCGCCCTTGCTCAGCATCGCGGCAAGGGAGAGCACCTGGGCGCTGGAGTAGCTTCTCAGACGTCGGAGAAGTTCTCGGATCGCCTCGCGACGCACGAAGGGATCCTTCTCCGCGAGAAGGTTCCACAGCTCGTTTTCAGGGAGCTGAGCAAGCCGTTTTTGGAGGTGGGGACGTTCAGGGAGAAAGTTTCTCACTGCGTCAAGGAGCGCATCATCGGGCATGGTGCCCCTGGTGACTTCGAGCAGACACTCGATCTCGGGGGAGCTGAGGCCGCGCTCGCGCAAGATTCTTTCTATCTGTGCGCGCGGCGGCGTAGGGAGTTTCACGATCTGACAGCGCGAGAGAATCGTCGGCAAGATGTTGGTGCTCTTGGCGAGCACTATAAAAATTAAATATCTTGGCGGATCTTCGAGAATTTTTAAGAGGCTGTTGGCGGCTTCGAGACTGAGATCTTCGACGCTCTCGATGACGTAGATTTTCTTTGGCGCTTCGACGGGGGGATAGAGGGCTTTCTGTTGGAGATCGCGGACTTGGTCTATAGAGATGCGTTTGCCCGATTTGCTGACCCAAGTCAGATCGGGGTGGGTGCCGTGAGCGAGTTTGGTGCAGTGTGGGCATTGGTTGCATTCTTGTGGGCAGAAGAGGTGCTGTGCGAATGTGCGCGCGAACTGTGCCGCCGTCGCGCCGACGATGAGATAGGCGTGAGCAGGATTGTGAGCGAGCCTGTGGGCAAGGTCCATAGCTTTTTAGCTTATCGCAGCGAGCAAGTTTCTGCCAGCGTCGGCAGCTTACCAGCTCTGGCTTCTGATTTTCTGTCTTCTCACTTGCGGAACCCTGGCGGCCAGGGGTAGTCGGGGGGGCAGAGGTCGCCTTGGCCATTGCTTTGCAGCTCATTACCCTTTCCTAAAATTTGAATGGTTGCGCTTTCTGATACCATCAATGGAACTAGCAGAGGTCTGAAATCTGAAGGACATACCGATTGCATGACAGTAACGCCGTAGCTTAAATTGCGACCAATCTGGTTGTCTGAAATCTCCACCCAGCTCCCAGCTTGCCGTGCTCCTAGGTAGATCCCACTACCGTTGCCAACGATTTCGTTACCGATAACATGTCCAAGCGCTTGAGGTAGATGGCTATTGTGTAACGCCACACCAGTAATGATATTCCCCAGCAAGGCGCTCCGGTAAATAGTCAATCCTCCAGGCTTCCCTAATAACACATTGAAGAGCCCTATCAAATTTTCTCGGATGGTTGAGCGCTGGATGATTGAGTCACTTGACATCATGAATAAACCAAAGACATTATGAGCTAGCTCGACCTCTGATACCATCAGCTGGGGAGCTGTGAAAAGATCCTCAGCTATGAACACTCCCCTTGTAAAGATGCCAGCCCCTCCCTGACCCCCAATGGTCAATTTGTGAAGCTTTGCCTGGACAGGCCCTTGAACCTGGATTCCTGCAGGCATCAGAGGATAGCTGAGCTGAGTTGGATCAAGCCGAGGCAACTCTTCTAACGATCGGCTAGGATCTCCGATTGTAAAACCTTCAAAGTATACTTGAATGGGTAAGACGGCTTCCACGTAAATGGTAGGCTGCTGCTCATTAATGGCGCGCACATGTACTTGCTTGTGACCTGCGCCTACTAAGCGTAAGCTCTTGGTGATTTTCAGATTCTCTTTGTATAGACCTGGGCCAATAAGGATCGTCGCTCCTTCAGCGGCAGCATCAATCGCCGCCTGAATGGTCGAGAATTCCTCAGGCACGCGCGCCACGAAGCGCTCCCCTTGCCCATTCGCCCCCTGAGGCACCAAGATGCTCCCCAGCGCCATACCAACGATCAAGACCGCGGCGAGCATACCATACTGAGAGCGCATAGCTCTACCTCCTCTGGCCGCTTCCCCTGCTCCTGAGAGATTTAGGGCGGGAGTGGGCGTCTTTGCGTGTTATCGCCTTTTGCATACCACAAACAGGGAGAAAAGTCAAGAGGGCGATACGAAAATCACGTATAGATCCGCCTTGCAGAACTTGACTCTGACGTTTTCCTTACAGGTGCTACTGCGTGTGATCTGCTTCCCTCAATTTTTGCAACGAAGCATGAGTGCGTTATAATGCCTCCGTGGTGAGAGAATTTTTCATTGGGCTTGTGAGCAGCTTCGCTCTGACGGCGCTCAGCAGATATATAGCTTCACGACTCGGCCTGCTCGATCTCCCCGATGACACCCACAAACAACACGGACGCGCGGTAGCGATTGGCGGCTGGGC
>JBBISQ010000009.1:0-37415 GCA_037441155.1 Candidatus Fraserbacteria bacterium | reverse complement strand
CTCACCCCCTCGGCGTGCGAGGGCACGACCACGCTCTTTGAAGTTAATTATTTTGACGAGAAGGCCTATCTCTCCCAGAGCGGCCAGCTCTACTTAGAAGCCACGGCGATGGCACTGGGCAAGGTCTACTGGATCGGCCCGGCGTTTCGAGCCGAAAAATCCAAGACGCGCAAACACTTGACCGAGTTCTGGATGGCCGAGGCCGAGGTCGCGTTCTGTGAACACGAGCAGAATCTTAAGCTCCAAGAGGAGTTGGTCAAGTACATTATTGGGCGGTGTCTACAGAAGCGTTCGCGGGAGCTGAAAGAGCTGGGGCGCCAGACGGCCGTGCTCGAGAAGCTCATACAAGAACCGTTTGCCCGCGTCACCTACGCGGAGTCGCTCGAGATCGTCAACGATCTCTTGAAGGCGCAGATCGCGTCTGGAGAAGTAGAGAAGCTGGAGTGGGGGGACGATTTTGGCGCGCCCCACGAAGAAGCGTTGGGGCAGCACTTTGGGCGGCCGGTCTTCGTCGAGTTCTTCCCTGCCAAGATGAAAGCCTTCTATATGGAACCTAAGCCCGACAATCCCGAACTGGTCTTAGCAGCAGATCTGATCGCCCCTGAGGGCTACGGCGAAATTATCGGGGGGAGCCAGCGCATCTCCGACATTGCCCTCTTGAAGCAGCGCTTAAAAGATTTCGGGCTTCCCGAAGAGCCGTACCAATGGTACATTGATCTGAGAAGATACGGGGGTGTGCCCCACGCTGGGTTCGGGTTGGGGGTGGAGCGTCTGACCACGTGGATCGCGGGGATTGAGCACCTGCGCGAGACGATCCCGTTCCCACGGATGCTCTACCGGCTCAGGCCGTAAAACAAGACGGGGAGCGAGTTGTATCGCTCACTCCCCGCTATCATCATCATAGCGAGATTACTTTCTGACTTCGAGCTTGCCCCCCGCCTCCACCACACGCAGGCTGCGCGCCAGCTTCTCGCGAAGTCCCTTGCCCGGCTTGAACGTCGGGACGACCTTGCGCGGCACGCGGATCCGCTCGCGCGTCTGCGGGTTGATGCGGTTCGACTCGCGCCGAGCGCGCGGCTCGAACTTGCCAAACCCCGTCAACTGCACCGGCTCGTTCTTGCTCAGCGTCTCCGTGATCAGCCCGAAGACGGCATCGACAGTCTGGCGGGCGCTCCGCTTAGTAAGATTGAGCCGACTGGCCAACTTCTCAATGAATTCGTTGCGGTTCACTCGTTTCACCCCCTCTCCGTTCAGAGTGTTTGCGGGCATCCTGCCCCCTGCACTCTTCTCCATCTGTAAATAAAGAGAAGAGCGCCTTGTCGCCTTTAGAATCTCTTTTTCAAAGCTTATCTTAGCACAAGCCCGTGAGAAAGTCAAGACCTCTGACGAGCGCAGAGCGTTTGACAGCGACTGCTTTGTCTGCTATACTCAAGCACCCGCAGAGCATTATCAAGATGGAGGAGCGAGTGGCGACTCAGCGTGCATACGAAGCGTTATATATCATTCGGCCGGACTTAGAGAAGGCCCAGCTGGAGCAAGCGGTCACGAAGTTTCAGAAGACCGTGAACGAGAGCGGCGGCCAGGTCGTCAAGATTGACGAATGGGGGATGCGCCTGCTGGCCTATCAGATCAAGAAGTTCGACAAGGGCTACTACGTGCTCATGGAGTTCACGGGGACGCCTGAGCACGTGAGGAAACTCGAAGAGCGGTTTAAGCTCGACGAGAGCGTCTTGCGCTATCAAATTGTGCGGCAGTGACGACCTATGCCTAGTCTCAACCACGTGGTGCTGATCGGCAACTTGACCGATGACCCCGAACTGCGCTACACCCAGAACGGTATGGCGCGCGCGCGGTTCTCTATCGCCGTCAATCGTCGGTGGCGCGACCGCGACGGCAATCTTCAAGAAGAGACGACGTTTGTGCCCATCGTCGTGTGGGGGCAGCAAGCCGAGAACTGCGTGAACTTTTTGAGCAAGGGGAGCACTGTAGCGGTTGAGGGGCGGCTGCGCATTGACACCTATCAGACCGAGGAAGGGGAGCGACGCAAGGTCGCAGAGGTCGTAGCGCGGACCGTGCAGTTCTTAGATAGCCGTCGTGGCGAAGGCGAGCCCCCTGCCCCGCCGGACAGATCCGATGAACCCAAAGAGATTCCCCCGGAAGGAGAAGAAGAGGTTCCATTCTAAAGAGCTATGGCGAAGAGAGAGGCAATCGAGGGCAAGGGCTGGATGCAGCGCGGCAAGTTGAAGAGCCGTGACGAGTGCAAGCTCTGTGAACACGAGGTTGTGCTCACCTACAAGCAGCCCGATGAGCTGAAGCGATTTATGAACAAGCTCGGCAAGATCCTGCCGCGCCGCGCGTCACGGTTGTGCGCCAAGCACCAGCGGCAACTGGCTCGTGCGGTCAAGCGGGCTCGCAAGATGGCCCTCCTCCCCTACGAGGTCGAGCAGTGAGTTGACCGGAGCGCCCCCGCTCGGTTTAATAGAGCCGGTGGTCTCCCATGCCTGCAAACCTGCCACCGGAGTATATTGAGGCCGAGCTGCGCTTCCGCGCGGCCAAAAGCCCCGAAGAGAAGCTCGCGATCCTGCGAGAGCTGATGGCGCTCGTCCCCAAGCACAAGGGGACGGAGAAGCTCCGCGTCGAGCTCAAGCGCAAGTGGACCAAACTCCAAGAAGAGGTCCAACAACAGCAGAAGAAGCAGAAGGGCGGGCGCGGGCCCGGCTATGATCACATCGAGCGCGAGGGCGCAGGGCAGATCGCGCTCGTCGGGCTGCCCAACTGCGGCAAGTCTTCGCTCGTAGCAGCCGTCACCAACGCGAAACCTGAGATCGCTGAATATCCGTTCTCGACCTTCCGACCCACGGTGGGCATGATGCCCTTCGAGGATATTCAGTTTCAGCTCATTGATCTGCCCCCGCTGTCGGAGTTCACAGAGCCGTGGGTATACAGTCTCATCCGTCAGTGTGATCTCGTCGCGCTCTTGATAGATCTCTCGTCACAGACGCCGGGCGAGGATCTGCTGACGGCGCTGGAGTGGCTGGAGAAAGCGCGTATCCGTCTGGTCGGGCATACGACACCCTCGCTCTCGATTGAGGGCGCGGGCACGGTGAAACGCGCTCTGATTATTGGAACGAAGAGCGACGCCGATCACGCCGCCGAGCATCTGGAAGAATTGCGCTCTGTCGCCGGTTCTCAGTTTGCAGTCATAGGGATTTCGACGGTCTCAGCCGAAGGGCTTGGGGAGCTTGGAAAAGCGCTCTTCGCGGGGTTGAACATCGTGCGCGTCTACACGAAAAAGCCGGGGCAGCCTTTGAAGAAGGATCTGCCGTATGTCTTGCCGGCGGGAAGCACGGTGACCGACGTCGCCCGGGCGATCCACAAAGACCTCGCTGAAAGATTCGCGTACGCGCGGGTGTGGGGGTCGGCAGAGTTCCCCGGTCAGCGCGTCGAACGGAGTTATATCGTGCGCGACGGCGATCTGCTGGAGTTTCACGAGTAGGGGGACAGGGGGGCTTGTCTGGGCGGGAGAGAGTCAGCTATACTAAAATTATGAGAATTCGCGCACTGCGCGCGCGAGAGATTTTGGATTCGCGCGGCAACCCAACGGTCGAGGTCGAGGTCCTATTAGAAGACGGCTCGGCTGGGCGCGCTGCCGTCCCTTCGGGGGCTTCTACAGGCACAAAAGAAGCGCTCGAGCTGCGCGACGGCGACCGGCGCTACAGTGGCAAGGGCGTCCTGCGCGCCGTGCGCAACGTCACCGAGGAGATCGCGCGGGCGCTCATTGGGCGCGAGTTCTCTGGTCAAGACGAGTTCGATCGTTTTCTGATCGAGCTTGATGGGACTCCGAACAAGAGCCGACTGGGGGCGAACGCGACCTTGGGGGTTTCACTCGCGTATGCGCGTGCAGCAGCGCATGCTCTGAAGAAGCCGTTGTTCCGGTATATTGGGGATAGAGATCTCCTGCCGACGCCGCTGGTCAACGTGCTCAACGGTGGGATGCACGCCGATACCCATCTCGACATTCAAGAGTTTATGCTTGTTCCCGTGGGGTTCGATTCGTTTCGTGAGGCCCTGCGTGCCACCGTCGAGGCGTTTCACGCCCTGAAGAAGATCCTCAAGAGCCGAGGGTTGAGCACCAACGTGGGAGACGAAGGGGGCTTTGCTCCCCAACTACAGAAGAATCAAGAAGCTTTAGAGTTGCTGATGGAGGCGATCTCGGCTGCGGGCTATCGGCCGGGGCGCGATCTCGCCCTGGCGCTCGATGCCGCAGCCAGCACGTTCTACGCCGACGGGCGCTATCATATAGAAAGAGAGTCTCTCTCCGGGAGCGAGCTGATCACACTCTACGAAGAATGGCTCGACAGATACCCCATCGTTTCGATTGAGGATGGCCTGGCTGAAGAGGACTGGGCGGGGTGGCACGAGCTCACGAAACGTTTGGGAAAGCGCGTGCAGCTCGTTGGAGACGATATCTTCGTGACGAACCCCGCCCTGATAGAGAGGGGAATTCGCGAAGGCGTCGCGAACGCTGTGCTGATAAAACTCAATCAGATCGGCACGCTCACTGAGACCCTCCGCGCTGTCGAAGCTGCGCACCGAGGGGGGTACAGAACAGTCATTTCGCATCGCTCCGGTGAGACTGAAGATACGTTTATCGCGGATTTCGCTGTGGGCACGGGCGCGGGGCAGATCAAGACCGGCTCGGTCAGCCGTGGGGAGCGCACAGCAAAGTATAATCAGCTTTTACGCTTGGAGGAGGAGTATCAGCTCTCGTTGGCGCGACCATTCGAGGGGAGGATCGCATGAGAGCTTCGATGGCCTTCTTGAGAGTGGGGCAGCTATCGGCCCGACGCTGGGGGCTCGTCGGGATAGTCGTGCTCGTGGGGATGCTGGTCGGGCTCTTCGTCTCGCGGGCCCTTGAGATTCGCCATCTCCAGCACGAGTTGATCCAGCTTGAGGCAGAGAAGATCAAGATTCAAAGGGAGATCGAGCGTCTGTCGGCTCAGCTGAGTAACAGAGAGAATCTGAAGCTGATAGAATATCTCGCGCGCAAAGAGCTGGGCATGGTCAAGCCCGGAGAACAGATCTATATTCTGATCGAAGATGGTGAGGAAGAGCCATGAGTGAATTTGTGCACTTGCACGTGCATTCGGAGTATAGTCTGCTCGACGCGATGTGTCGCACGGAAGAGCTCGTGAAGAAGTGCGTGGAGCAGAAGATGCCCGCGCTGGCCCTCACCGATCACGGCAATCTCTGTGGGGCGATCGAGTTTTACAAGCACGCCACAGAGCACGGGATCAAGCCCATTATTGGGTGCGAACTCTACGTCGCTCCCAAGAGCCGCCACACAAAATCCAAAGAGGACGGAGCGAAATATTATCACTTAACAGTGCTGGCCCGCAACGAAACGGGCTACCGTAACTTGGTGAAGCTCACCAGCTTAGGGTATCTCGAAGGGTTCTATTACAAACCCAGAATAGACAAAGAGCTGCTGCGACGCTACAGTCAGGGGCTGATTATTCTTTCGGGGTGTCGCAGTAGCGAGATCTGCCGGTTGTTGGGGCAGAACAAGTTTGAGGCAGCCCTCGCAGTTGCCCAAGAGTTTCGTGCGATTGCCGGCCCGGAGAATTTTTATATCGAACTGCAGAATCACGGGCAACCTCAAGACGAAGCACGAAACGAACAGCTGGTCGAGATCGCGCGTCGCGTGGGCGCGCCCATCGTCGCCACCAACGACGTGCACTATATCGCTCGCGAAGATCGCGAAGCCCACGATATATTATTAAATATCCAGGGCGAGAAGACCCTCGCCGACGAAGATCGTCGCTCGTATGAGGGGGACGAGTATTACTTTAAGAGTTTTGAAGAGCTTGCGCCGCTCTTTGCCCGCTGGCCCGAAGCGCTAGAGAACACCGTGGGCATCGCCAAGCAGTGCGATCTGAAGCTCGATTTCTCCAAAGCCCATCTGCCGACGTTCGAGCTGCCCTCTGGCTATAGAGATGCCAACGAGTATCTGCGCGCGTTGGCCTATGAGGGCGCGCGGGCACGCTTTGGCGAGCTCACTACGGAGATCAAAGACCGGCTGGAATACGAACTCGAGGTCATTGCGACAATGGGCTACTCTGGGTATTTCTTGATCGTCCAAGACTTTGTGAAATTTGCGAAGGGTCGAGATATTCCCGTGGGGCCGGGGCGCGGCTCGGCCGCGGGCAGCTTGGTCTGCTACTGCTTGGGGATTACCGAGGTGGACCCTCTCAAGTACGGTCTCATTTTCGAGCGGTTCTTGAACCCGGCGCGCGTCAGCCTCCCCGATATTGATATTGACTTCTGTATGCGCCGCCGCGATGAGGTCATTCACTATGTCGAAGAGAAATATGGGCGCGACCGGGTGGCCCAGATCGCCACGTTCGACAAGATGAAAGCTCGCAGTGTCGTGCGCGACGTCGCCCGCGTGATGGGCTTTGCCTACTCTGAGGCCGACAAGATCGCCAAGCTCATCCCTTTCGGGGCGACGCTCGACGAAGCTATGGAGGGCGTGAGCGAGTTGCGCCGCCGCTATGAGACCGACTCGCAAGTGCGCAAACTCTTAAACGTCGCGCGCAAGCTCGAGGGGCTAGCTCGGAATGCTGCCACTCATGCGGCTGGGGTCGTCATCACCCCCGGAGAAGTGACGGACTTTGCGCCGCTGTTGCGCATCAGCGACGGCTCAGTGCGCACCCAGTACAACATGAAAGATCTGGAGACCATTGGGCTGCTCAAGATAGACTTTCTCGGGCTGCGCAACCTAACAGCGATTGACGACACGATCAAGTCCGTCAAAAAGCTTACGGGCGAAGAGATCGTTTTGCACAAGATTCCGTTAGATGATCCCGAGGTCTATCGGATGTTGCAGCAGGGGCGCACGACGGGAGTCTTTCAGCTTGAGGGCTCCGGGGTCACGGCGTTACTGACGAAACTAGAGCCCACGGAGTTTCGGGATCTGATCGCAATCTTGGCGCTCTATCGTCCTGGGCCGCTGGAGAGCGGCATGGCCAATGACTATATCGAGCGCAAGCACGGGCGCCAGCCCGTGACCTATCCCCATGCAGACCTCGAAGCTGTTCTACAAGAGACCTATGGACTGCCGATCTATCAAGATCAGCTCTTGCTGATGGCGCGCACCCTTGCCGGGTTCAGCCTCGCCGAAGCAGATATTCTGCGCGTGGCTGTGGGCAAGAAGAAGAAAGACGTGATGGAGAAGATGCGGGCGCGCTTCGTCGAGGGGTGTGTGAAAAACGGGATCGCCCGCGCCAAAGCCGAAGAGCTCTTTGCGGACATCGAGAAGTTTGCGCGCTACGGCTTCGTCAAAGCCCACTCGACAGCGTACGCCCTGATCTCATACTGGACGGCCTATCTCAAAGTGAAATACCCGACGTGTTACTTGGCAGCCCTCCTGACGAGCGTCGCGGGCAATGCTGAAAAGATCGCTGAGTATATTCAAGAGTGTCGCGAGCTGGGCATCACCGTCACGCCCCCGGACATTAACGAGAGCGAGGCCGACTTCACACCGTTGCCGGATAACCGCATTCGCTTTGGGTTGGGCGCGATCAAGAACGTGGGCAGCGCGACGGTGCAGGCGATCTTAGAAGCCCGCAAGCAGGGCGGGCCATTTCGCAGCTTTGCTGATTTCTGTCGTCGCGTGCCGAGCGATGTCCTCAACCGAGAGGTGCTTGAGAGTCTCATAAAGTGTGGAGCGTTTGATCGTTTCGGCACACGCAAGGGGTTGCTCTCTCAGGTCGAAGCCGGGCTGGCGCTCGCGGCGCAGGCCCAGCAAGAGCGCAAGAGCGGCCAGAAGTCGTTCTTCGATCATGAAGAGCTCACGCTCCCCCCAAGCCGCTCAACCGACGGCCACGAAGAATTTGCACAATCGGAGTTATTACGATTTGAGAAGGAGCTGCTTGGGCTCTATGTGAGCGGGCACCCCTTGGAGCACCTGAGGGAGCGTCTGGCGCTCCTGACGACGTGCGACCTCCAGAAAGTGCACGACCAACCTGAGGGAGCGGAGCTTCAGCTCGGAGGGCGCATTGATTCGCTGCGGGTGATCACGACCAATGCGGGGAAACGCATGGCGTTTGTGCGTCTAGAAGACCTCTCCGGGCAGGCAGAGGTCATTGTCTTTCCCGAGTCGTATGAGCAGGCCAAACGGTTGCTCAAGGAAGATCAGATCGTGTGGCTGCGCGGGCGAACGGAACGGCGCTCGGAACGCTCCAACGGCGTCCAAGTGATTGCCGAAGAGCTCTTATCTCTTGAAGAAGCCGAGCGCTTGGTGCAGCTCTATCTGCATGTGAGCCCTGAGCAAGTGACCGAGTCTTTTGTGCACACGCTCAAGGAGTCTCTGAGTATGTCGCCGGGGTCGTCGCCCGTGTATGTACGGCTGTCGGGCGATGAGCCCATGACCATTCGATTGGGGGTGAGCGTAGGGCTGACCAAGAGGCTCTTGGCACAGCTGGAGGCGCTCGTGGGGGATGCGACGAAGATTCAGTGGGTGGCGCGCAAGGGAGGCCGATACCTATGACGGCACTGGTGCGATTGGGACGCTGGCTCCACCCGGGGATCGGCGTCAAGCGCTGGCTCGCGCTCGTGATCGTCTCGCTGGGACTTTTTATGTTGGGGCTGTTTGTACTCGTGGGGCAGAATCTGGTGCGGGCGGTCTATAACATCGTTGCGCCGTCGGCGCTCTCAACGGTATTCTTGGCCCTGAGCCTCATTGTGCTTGGGGCTGTGGGGGTGCTCTTTGGAGTGCAGCGGATCAGTCGCTCCATCGTTCGGGCGATCGCGGCACCCGCGGAGGGGCGCATGGGCGAGATTCTGTTCGAGAAGAAGCTCTTGAGCCGTGGGCCGCGCATCGTCGCTCTTGGTGGTGGCACAGGGTTATCGTCACTGTTGCGCGGAGTGAAGCACCTCACAGCCAACGTCACCGCCGTCGTGACAGTTATGGATGACGGAGGCAGTTCTGGAAGGCTGCGCCAAGAGCTCAATATCTTGCCCCCAGGCGATATTCGCAATTGTCTCATCGCTCTTGCTGAAGATGAGTCCCAGATCTCGCAGCTCTTTAACCATCGGTTTCAGGGGGGAACTCTTCACGGGCACTCGTTGGGGAATCTCGTCCTTGCGGGGCTTCAAGAGATGACAGGCAGCTTCGACCGTGCTATAGAAGAGATGAGCACGTTGCTCAACACGCGCGGGCAGGTCCTGCCGGCGACGCTCGAAGACGCTGAGCTCGTCGCGGAGTTCCAAGACGGTCGGCTCGTTCAAGGGGAGAGCCGCATCCCTAAAGAGGGCGGGCGGATTCGTCGTCTCAGGCTGTCGCGTGCCGGTGTCACTGCCTACCCCAAAGTCTTAGAAGAGATCCGCCATGCTGATCTGATCATCTTGGGGCCGGGGAGCCTCTTCACCAGCGTCATCCCCAACTTGCTCGTCGGCGGAATCCGCGAGGCGATCGAACGCTCTCCGGCGAAGAAGTTCTATATTATGAACTTAATGACCCAACCCGGCGAGACCACGGGGTTTACGGCCAAGGACCATCTGAAAACCCTGGGCGAGTATATCGATCTGCGGACATTAGATTTTGTCGTGCTGAACAGACAACCCGTCCCCAAGGAGCTTCTCGCGCAATATGCCCACGAGGGCTCCGTTCCCGTGGCTGACGACTTGACCGAACCGAACGAGTGGGGCATCACGGTCATTCGTGCGGATCTCTTGGATATCATAACGTTGCCGCGCTGGCCGTCAGACACCCAAGCGCCGACGGTCAAGCACAACCCCACAGAGCTTGCTCGCGTGATCGCCAGGAGCGTGCCTGATCTCTTCCAGTCGTGGCTTCGTTGGTGAGATCTATATATAAAATATTGAGGAGGGAAAGCTATGAGACGCTATCGGTTGCGGATTCCCGGCCCCATTGACCTTGAGCCCGAAGTGCTCTCGTTTATGAGTGCGCCGCTCATTGCTCACTACGGGCGTGAGTGGGTTGAGATCTATACTGAGACAGTAACGCTATTGAAGCACGTCTGGCAGACTAAAGAGGCGAGCGTCTTTCTCATGCCCGGGCCGGGCAGTGTCGGGATGGAAGCTGCAATTGCCAGCCTCTCCGGCGATACCCATAAGCTGCTCGTGCTGACCAACGGGTTCTTTGGGGATCGCTGGGTGACGGTGGCGCGGGCGTACTCCTCGCGGGTGTTGGTCTTAGAGGGGGAGTGGGGGCGTGCGCTCGACGTCGAGGCCGTCGAACAAGTGCTCAAACGCGAGAAGGATATCAATGTCGTGGTCATGGTGCACGGCGAGACTTCTACAGGGGTGCTCAACCCTGTGAGGGAGCTGGGAGCGGTCTGCGAACGATATGGGGCAGTGCTCGTCTGCGACATGGTGGCGACCCTTGGGGGAACCGAGATCGCTTTTGACGATTGGCGCGTTGGGATTGGGGTGAGCGCTACGCAGAAGGGGCTCGAATGTCCGCCGGGTTTAGCGCCGGTCGCTGTGAGCCCCCACGCGTGGAAGCTGATCGAGCGCAGCAAGGGGCCGGGATGGTTTATCAACCTGCGCACCTGGAATCACTTTGCCCGCGAGTGGGCCGACTGGCATCCCCATCCGGTCACGATCCCCACGGGCTTGACTCAAGCCTTGCGCTACAGCTTACAGACTATCTTGGACGAGGGGCTCTCTCAACGCTGGGCGCGCCATGCAGAGATCGCAGCTCTTGTGAGAAACGCCCTGAGAAATCTAGGGTTTGAGCTCTTTGTCTCTGACGACCGCGAAGCGATGAACACGGTCACAGCAGCCAAAGGGCACCCTCAACTCCCTGCGGCTGCGTTGATGCGCACGCTCAAAGAGAAACATCGAATTCTCATCGGCGGTGGACTAGAGAGATTAGCAGGGCAGATCTTTCGTATCGGGCACATGGGGCCGACGGCAACCCGTGAGGCCATGGTGCCGACGTTGCTCGCCATCGAAGATGCCCTGCGGTCTTCGGGTGTAGCCGTCGAGCCCGGCCAGAGCTTACGGGTCCCTCAGGTGGCGCGCGCCCGCTCTTAGGGCACAGTGACGATGGCCTCTTTCGTGTTGTTCTCCTCGTTGCACTCTTGGATTTGGTTCTTATTGTCCACAACGACTGTGAGAATATAACTTCCCGCGGTGATCAGATGCGTGATGCTGACTTGTTCTCCTGTTCCGGGGGCCAAGGGCGACGTCGTCGTCTCGTCAATGAGTTGGCCGTTGAGATAGAACGACGTCGTTGACGGCACAGGCGCGGTGGCGGTGCCGATGTTCTCTACATAGGCGCGTGGCTTCAGCAACCATGTATAGGGGGAGACCTGAGATGTCTCAGGATAGAGATGTCGAATAGTGAGATCGGGGCACCCCGTTGGCGTAGTGGCCACACTATAGATCGCGTGGGCCAGCACTCGTGGGGTGCGGCAGCGCACCTTGACGAGCGTCGGATCGGCACTAGGAGGAGTCACAAGCTGCGCCCCTTCGATCTCCCAGCGCGCGAAGCGATACCCCTTGCTCCCCACAGAGATTTGCGTGCTGGCTTGCAGCAGCACATCGGTAAGGGTGTCGAAGCTGCGCACGAAGGGCGTGACGCCACTCCCATCGCCCAATATATCTAAAGGGCGCACCTCAACGAACGTCCCGTGGAGATACTCCCCTAAGCTCTCTTGCGCGTCAATAGCGATGTCACAGAGATCTGCTGCCTGGGAACGATAGACGGCTTGCACGCGCGCGTTCGCCGTGAAGGGAACCTGCCCTGCGCGCAAGCGCAACTGCTGCGGGGCTTTCGAATAGGGTTCCCCGTTGAAGTCCCAGCGGTCGAAGTAGTGCAGAGCTTGCTGAGCACCACAATTGTTGAGCTGTCTATGGACGGCTTGCAAGGTGACGACATCGCCGAGGGGAACCGACAGGGTGACCGGACGACCGGAGTAGATGCGCCCATTGATCAGCAAGACAGCGTTGGGACACGTTGCGCTGACCTCCAATTCCAGCATGACCTGCCCTAGCACGGTGAAGACCTGCCCGCTCCACAATACGAGCCCGAGTAGGAGCCCCCATTTGGCTGACCTGATTGCCCCCTTGTTCATCATCGAGATCACCCCTCTTCACGGTGCTGTTATTATAGCGTAAACGAGTGAGAAAGCTAAATATCCAGCACGCACTCGACTTGGACTCTATCGGGCTGCTGGAGCACGCGCAGATTGTTATACGTCACAGCTTTGACGTCTATGCGCGGGTCATGGCGTGAGCGATCCAAGGGTTCACCGGCGATCTCGCCCGTCAGTGCGAAGGCCCGCTCGTGCGGGGTAACAGTTATGTGAAATTCTGAAAAGACACAGCCCGTGCGGTCGCGCTCTAAGAGCAATCTATTGAGCCAGTCGGCCAAGAGCAGCTCAGGTGACTCTGCGCTCAGCGTGACGGAGAGAGCTCGCTGTGGGCGTACAGATTTTGTGTCGACCATCAACTCAAAAAGCGCGCGGGCGGCTTCGACAAATGCTTCTGAAAGACTCTCTCCCCACGCGCGAATCCCAACTTCCGCCGTGACTTCAAAATACTCGAACGACATAGAGTAGAGTTAGGCCAATTCCCACGTCGCCACGGGGGTGTAGATCGCCCCGCTCGGCGACAGCTGACTCTCCATCAACGTCAGATGTGTGATCGGCGCTCGGCATACAAACGGCGCGATCTGAGAGATCGTTCTGGCGAGCTGTCCAACACGCGTCGCCTGCTCATCTTTGACCCTCCCGACGGTCACGTGCGGCGCGAAGTGCCGCTCCGCCTCAAAGCCCATCTTCGTCAGTTCTCTCTCTAGGTGTGCCTGTAAGTCAAAGAGAGCCTGTGGAGCTTGATGGGATCCAATCCATAGGACTCTGGGGCGGTGCGGTGTGGGGAACGCCCCGACGGTGTCGAAGACGATCTCAGCCTTTGGAAATTTTTGGGCAACCTGTGCTCCGAGAGCCTTGAGGGCCTCGACTGCGGAAGGCTCAACCTCGCCGAGAAATTTGACGGTGATATGAAAGTTCTCCGGGCGCACCCACGTGACACGGGCTTCCGTTCCGCGCAGAGGCCGGGCGATCCGATCCAGCTCAGCGCGCACCGTGGGAGGCAATTCGAAGCAATAGAAGAGACGCATGAGCGTCACAGTAACAACTCGGCTGCAAGCCCCTCGACAATGCTCTCACAGTAGTGACAGCGCATGGAGAGAGGGTCATGGCTTTCTACAATCAAATAGGGGACGACCCGCTCGCTGCTGTTCGTGATGCAATTGCGATTGGGGCAACGAATGATGCCGACCAGCTCCTTGGGAAGCTCGACTTGAATTTTCTCTGTCACTTCCATGTCCCTGATGATATTGACAGTCGCCTGGGGAGCAACGATGGCGATCTTCTTCACCGTTTTAGCTTCCAAGGCGCGATTCTCGACCTTGACTATATCTTTCAAGCCCAAGCGTTTGCTCCGGACGTTCATCGCCACGATGACCGTATCAGAGCAGCCGCGCTCGATCCCCAAGATCTTCAACACTGCTGGGGCCATCCCCGCCGTGATGTGATCGATCACGGTGCCGTTCTTGATCTTGGAGACTTTCAGTTCCCCGTTCATAGCCATCAGCTCCCAAGGAGCACCAATTTGAGCAGGGCCATACGCACCGGCACGCCGTTCTGCACTTGATCGAAATACTTCGCTTGGGGGAGCGCGTCGACTTCAGGAGCGATCTCATCAACCCTGGGCAAGGGGTGGAGCACTATCGCGTTGGGCTTGAGCATCTCACACGCTTTGAGGGTGATCACATAAGCCCCTTTGACTTTCTCATACTCCTCAACGTCGGGGAAGCGTTCTCTTTGAATGCGTGTTACATAGACGACATCGAGGTCGCGCAGGTCGAGTTCGTCGGTCTCGGTGTAGGGCACGAGCCCGGCCAGCTCTCTCAGCACTGAGGGAGGCATCCGCAGGGTGGGTGGCGAAATCAAGCGGAGGGTGATCTTGCGGAACCGCGTGAGCGCTGTGGCGAGCGAGTGCACGGTGCGCCCATACTTTAAGTCGCCGACAAGCCCAATCTTGAGGTCATCGAGTCTGTTGTGAAATTTCTTGATAGTAAACAAATCCATCAACGTTTGGGTGGGGTGCTGGTTGGCGCCGTCGCCGGCGTTCAGGACGGGGATGACAGCCGTGTCTGCGGCAAGGCGGGCACTCCCTTCGAGGGGGTGGCGCATTACGATCACATCGGCGTACTTCTCGACGGTGCGCACGGTGTCTTGGAGCGATTCGCCCTTGGTCACGCTGGTGCCCTCGGTGCCCGAAAAGCCGATGACCCGTCCTCCGAGGCGCTGCATCGCCGTGGCGAACGAGAGCTGGGTGCGCGTGCTGGGCTCGAAGAAGAGCGAGGCCATAACCCGCCCTTGCAAGAGAGTGGGGTCGGGGCGGATCTGTTGCGCATGGTAGAGCACGTCTTCGATCTGCTCGCGGGAAAGATCACGGATGGAGATGACATCTCTGCCGCGCCAGTCGAGCTTGGGCCCCTGCACCATGCCATACCCCCATCGCTAGCTTTATAAATTATAGCTATGTTCACGAAGCAGGGCAAGCTGGAGCACAGGAGCGTCGGTAGGGTCGTCAGCGGCAATTCCCAAAGGTGGACTCGATGAAGCGCTTGAACGCCTCGCCTGTGGGGCGAAGCGTGCCATCAGCGTTCACCAGTCCACGCGCCTTGGGCCCATCTAAGCCGAACCACACGGCAATGGGCAGGCCAAGCTCTACGATCTTGCCCATGACAGCCGTTGTCTGATCGGGATCATCGGTGAGCTGGCCGACTTCGTTGGTGATAACGGACAGCCCCGTCTGAGCCTGGAGAAAAACGACTGCTTCTCCCAGCGCCTGGGTGTCGGCGAAGTACCAATGGAAGTTGACAAAATCTACCGCAGCAGTTCGGTAGGCGGAAAGCAGCGCTTTGCCTTGGGCAATCTGCTCCTGGCCACGGGAAGAGGTGAACAGCTGGTGTAGGTCCACTTCGGAGATTCGGCGATCCAAGTCTTGGGCAGCAGCGGGTTGCCCAGCGGACAAGTAATGGTCATAGACCAAGAGGGCCGCCAGTGTGCTGACCAGTCCGCCGTTGGTGCAGGGGATGCTCGTTTGATGGGCTACTTCGCAGGCAGCTTTAAGTTCAGTCCCGTACTCCTGCGGGCTACCGGTGTAGAACAGTGCCGAGTTTTCCTCGTTCTCCACCACCAGGACAGCAAGGCGGTATTTATTCAGCACCTGGCTCAGGGTGCGTTGATAAGTGACGAGATCGCTGGGCGGGGAGGTGGCTTGCCCCCGACCGTTGTTGCGGACAGTGAGGACAAGTTGCAAACCGGCTTTCAGGGCGATATCGCACTCTAGGCAGGTCCCGTCCCATTCATTCAGGAAGATGGCAGAGGGCCGCAAATACGCGGCTCCCAGCGTCTTGGCTACTTGAATGCCTCCGGGCGAGCGCACCAGCCGAGATGGCAACATCACTCCGAAGGGGTTCTGGCAGCTGGGCTGGGCAGTGGTGGCACTGCCAGCACAACCGCCCATGGAGGCCGATAGGATGGCTGCCATCATCAGAATGAGCTTCAGAACTCTCTTCATAAGGCGCGTCTTCGCGTTAATTTGATTATAGACTTCATCCGTTTCCACGGCAAGCGCCATCCACGAGAGCTGGGCGTGCCAGAGCACCAGAGGTCACGATGCTGCCCACCAAGCTTGGGGAATTGACGGGAACCTTGAAGACCAGCTTCGCATTCCCTATACTAACACCATCACAATCTTTTAAAACTAAGGATGGTATAATGATGCGCGAACGCTGGAACAATCTGATCTTAGCATTTTTTCTTCTGATCGGGCTTGGGGTCTTCGCTGCCAAGGGGATCGCGCTGCTGGAGAGCTTCTGGTATACACCCGAGACCATCGAGCACGCGCAAGCTGCTTCGCCGTTAGCCCAACTCGATCTGTTGGAGCGGGGGAAGCTTGTCTTTCAGTCTGCCGGGTGTACGTCGTGTCACTTAGCGCGCGTAGAGCCGGGGGGGCCGCTGGTAGGCTTCCCCGTTGGGCCAAGCTTCAGTAACGTGGGAATGCGCCGCGACGAACAGTGGCTCCGCGAACACTATATCAATCCCCATAAGCTCGTCCCCGGCAGCAAGATGAATTCGTTCGCCTATCTTGCTCCAGACGAGCTCGACGCGTTGGTCGCCTATATAAAGACGTTCACCCCACAGCGCGAGCTTACTGAAGAGCCCACTCTCGTGATCCCGGAGCGGTTCACCCGCGAGCAAGTCGAGCGGGGCAAAGCGCTCTTCATTAGTCAGGGCTGCGTGGGCTGTCACACGATTGGCAAGACCGGCGGACCTATCGGGCCTAATCTCACACGAGCGGGCGCGCACGGCCGCACCGACGAGTGGCAGATACAGCATCTCAAGGACCCACTCTCAGTCTACGTGATTGGGCCCACGGACGGGATCGCTTGGCCCATGCCGCGCTTCGGCCATCTCTCTGAAGAGGACTTGCAAGCCCTCGTGGCGTATCTCCAGAGCTTGCGCTAATGAAACTCCTCGAGGGCATAGACCCGTAACAATCCGGATTTCAGAGAACGGATTGCTTCGACAAGCACCCGTGCCCCTTCGACCGTCGTTACATACGGCACACGGTGCTTCACCGCTCCAATACGGATCGCAACTTCGTCGTGATGCGCGCGCTTGCCCGACGGCGTGTTGATCACTAACTGAATCTCCCCGGCGCGAATCGCGTCGCCAATATGGGGATGGCCCTCGCTGACTTTGTTGATTGGGCGCACAGGCAGCCCCACAGCACGCAGAAACTGCGCCGTCCCGCGCGTCGCCATCAGAGTAAAGCCAAGCGCTCTCAATGCTCGTGCGATGGGGATTATCGCCGGCTTGTCGCGGTCGTTGACGCTGATGAACACTGTTCCTTCCGTGGGCAATCGGCTCTTCAAGCTCAGCTGGGTCTTGGCAAACGCCTCGCCAACGGTCTCTGCAGAACCCATCACTTCTCCGGTGCTCTTCATCTCCGGGCCTAAGATCGGGTCTATGAGAAATCTGTCGAACGGAAAGACTGGGGCCTTGACGTGAACGCCCTTCACCTTCGGTTCTTCGCACAGCCCCAACTCTGTGAGAGTCATACCAGCCATCACCTTCGCAGCGATCTTGGCCAACGGTACACCCGTCGCCTTGCTGATGAACGGCACGGTGCGCGACGCCCGTGGGTTCACTTCGAGCACATAGAGCTTCCCGTTCTGCACAGCATACTGCACGTTCATCAAGCCGACGACATGGAGCCGCCGCGCAAGCTGTTTCGTCACAGAACGCACTTGGTCTAGGATCTCTTCGCTGAGCGTCCAAGGGGGAAGCACGCAGCAGCTATCGCCCGAATGGATCCCCGCGCGCTCGATGTGCTCAAGAATCCCCCCGATCACGCAGTCTTGCCCGTCAGAGACGGCATCGACGTCAAGCTCGAGAGCGTCCTGGAGAAACTCGTCAATGAGCACAGGCTGCGCCGGCGAGACGCGCACCGCTTCTTCAATATAATGCGCCAGATCGCTCTTATCATAACAGATGGCCATGGCGCGCCCGCCCAGCACGTAACTGGGCCGCACCAGCAACGGGAACCCGATATCCTCAGCTACGCGAAACGCCTCTTCGACAGAGAAGGCGATGCCGCTGCGCGGATGCTTGATCTCCAACTCATCTAAGACAAGAGCAAACTTCTCCCGGTCTTCGGCGAGATCTATATCCTCCGGGCTCGTCCCCCAGATGGGCACGCCATGCTCGCGCAACGCTCCAGCGAGATTGAGCGGCGTCTGGCCGCCAAACTGCACGATCACCCCATCAGGCCTTTCGACATCTACAATATTGAGAACGTCTTCGAGCGTGAGCGGCTCAAAGTAGAGCTTGTCTGATGTGTCATAGTCGGTCGAAACCGTCTCCGGGTTGCAGTTGATCATGATGACTTCATAGCCCAGCTCGCGCAGGGCGAACGCCGCGTGACAACAGCAATAGTCGAACTCGATCCCCTGGCCAATCCTGTACGGGCCGCCTCCCAAGACGACGACCTTCTTCTTCTGAGTCGGGGCAGCTTCGCTCTCGTCGGCTTCGTAAGTCGAGTAGAGATAGGGCGTCTGGGCTTCAAACTCCGCCGCACACGTGTCGACTCTCTTATAGACCGGGCAAATCCCATGCTCCAGACGTTTCGCGCGCACGGCTGACTCAGACGTTCTGAAGATCTTCGCCAAGACAGCGTCGGAGAAGCCGAAGCGCTTGGCTTGGAGAAGCAGCTCGGCAGAGACGCTCTCAAGATTTTGGACGCGCAACCTTCTCTCTAGATGCGCGATCTCTTCAAGCTGTGTCAAGAACCACGGGTCTATGCCCGTCCAGCGGGCCAGCTCTTCGATTGAGGCACCCCCGTGTATCGCGCGATAGATAGAGAAGATTCTCTTGGGGTTTGGGCGCTCCAGATAGTCACGAATCAGCTCCGGCGCCAGCAGAAGCTCGTCATCTCCGCCAAGGCCCGGCTGCCCAATCTCCAGGGAGCGAATCGCTTTTTGCACCGCTTCTTTGAACGTGCGCCCCAGAGCCATCACCTCGCCGACGGAGCGCATCTGCGTCGTCAGGGTTGTCTTCGCGCCGGGGAATTTCTCAAAGTTCCATCGGGGAATCTTGACGACCACGTAATCGAGCGTGGGCTCGAAGCTCGCTGGGGTCTTTTTTGTAATATCGTTGGGCAGCTCATCTAAAGTGTAGCCGACGGCTAATTTGGCCGCGATCTTGGCGATGGGGAACCCCGTGGCTTTCGAAGCCAGAGCTGAGCTGCGGCTGACGCGCGGGTTCATCTCGATGACGAGCATCCTTCCGTCAAGTGGGTTGACCGCAAATTGGATGTTGCTCCCTCCGGTCTCGACGCCGACGGCGCGCATCACCCTGATGGCCCAGTCGCGCATCTTTTGATACTCTCTGTCTGAGAGCGTCTGCGCCGGTGCGACCGTGATCGAATCCCCCGTATGAATGCCCATCGGGTCAAAGTTTTCTATCGAGCAGATGATCACGACGTTATCGCCTCGGTCGCGCATCACTTCGAGTTCGAACTCTTTCCAGCCGATCACGGATTCTTCTAGTAAAACTTGGTGCACTGGGCTGAGCTCCAGCCCACGCTGCACCACCGCACGAAGTTCGTCTTCCTTGTGGGCAACGCCGCTCCCTTCGCCCCCAAGCGTGAACGACGGGCGCACCAAGATGGGGTAAGTCAGCGTTTTGGCGAGCGAGAGCGCTTCTTCGAGAGAGCGCACGAGGCTCCCGCGCGGCACGGCCAGCCCCGCTCGTTCCATCGTCTCTTTGAAGAGCAATCTGTCTTCGGCGATCTCGATCGCGCGGTGCGATGCGCCGATCAGCTCGACCCCATAGCGTGCTAAGATCCCTGAGCGAGCTAGCTCCACGGCGAGATTGAGCGCCGTCTGGCCACCAACGGTGGGCAGGATGGCATCCGGCCGCTCCCGCGCGATAATCTTTTCTAAAATCTCCGGGACGAGTGGCTCGATATAGACGCGCGAGGCGCTCTCCGGGTCGGTCATAATTGTCGCAGGGTTGTTGTTGACCAAGATCACGGTGTAGCCTTCTTCGCGCAGGGCTTTACACGCTTGGCTGCCCGAATAATCAAATTCCCCGGCTTGGCCGATGACGATCGGCCCGGATCCGATGACGAGAATCTTCTTCAGGTCAGTGCGCTTGGGCATAATGCGCAGAGGGTGCGAGGGCCAGCTCGATAAAACGATCAAAGAGATGGTGCGCGTCATGCGGCCCCGGCGATGCTTCGGGGTGATACTGCACCGCAAAGATCGGCAGTCTCTTATGGCGAAAGCCTTCAATAGATCCGTCGTTGAGGTTGATGTGGGTCAGCTCTACTGCGCTGGGCAAGTCTGTGAGAGCAAACCCGTGATTGTGCGAGGTGATCTCGATTCTATTGGTGAGGAGATTCTTGACGGGCTGGTTGGCCCCACGATGGCCGAACTTCAATTTATACGCCCGCGCTCCCAGCGCCAATCCCAGAATCTGATGTCCCAAACAGATGCCGAAGATCGGGCAACGCTCTGCGTCAATCAGCTTGCGAGCTGTGGCGATGGCGTCTCTGAGAATAGCAGGATCACCGGGGCCGTTGGAGAGCAGAATGCCGTCGGGCTGGAGATCTAAGATCGCTTCGGCGCTCCAGAACGCCGGGACGACGGTGACGCGCCGGGCCCGCGCGCCCAGCTGACGCACGATACTGCGCTTCACCCCGAAATCAACAACGACGATGTGCACATCGTGACGACTCTCACTCTTGATTTCTCCCCCAGCCCACTCATACGGCTCGGTGCAGCTCACCTCGTGAACCCAGTTGTATTCAGAGATCGTCGGCGCGCAACGAGCACGCGCGATCAGCTCATCGGGATCGCTGTCGAAGCTTGAAAGACAACCGCGCATCGCGCCCTTCTCTCTGATATGTCGCGTGAGTGCTCGCGTGTCCACCTCGCATACCCCAATGATATTATGTTCGTGCAAATAGCGCTCTAAGTCCATCTGTCCGCGCCAGTTGGAGAATCTCTGAGAGAGCTCTCGCACGATGAACCCACTCACCCACGGGCGAGCAGACTCGACATCTTCAGAGTTGACTCCGTAATTGCCCATATGGGGATAGGTCATGCAGACGATCTGCCCCGCGTAGGATGGGTCAGTGAGAATCTCTTGGTAGCCTGTCATGCCCGTGTTGAAGACGACTTCGCCACAGAGAACTCCGTGAGCGCCGCAGGCACGCCCGCGAAAGATCTTGCCGTCTTCGAGGGCTAGTATGGCCATCGGTGGCCTCCCTGAGGCAAAAAAAATGGGCCAGTCCGCCTCTGCGGCGGCTGGCCCATAGAAATATTCGTTACACAGAGACGCTGTGGCACGGCCGGAGCCGGATCACCTCAACCTACACATTGGCGGGTATTATAGCAAAGTCGGGAGCAGAGGTCAAACGAAGACCTCCCACAGCCCTCCATGGTCTCGAACGTGAATCGTTCTCTCGGTGAGCTGCTCGGCAATCACGATATTTGTCTTGATGTGATCAGTCAGCTCGGCGCAGAAGAATCTCCCGCCAAAGAGCGCCAAAAATGGGATGATCTGATCGGCCATGTGGCGATCGAGTGTTGCGCCGCATCTCAGCTCAGCGATCAGTGCTGACGCGGCGCGCTCGCCGATCTTTTCAGCGGGCACGCCGCGCTCCCCCAGCGCGTCTCCCCCTAAGAGAGTCTTTTCACAGTCTGCCCAGAGCACGACTGCCGACCCTGGGGAGAGCGTCTCGACATAGCGGGTCTCGATCTCGAGAGCGATCCCAGGGAACTCGTGCTGCACGAGCGTGCGCGCCGCTTCGGCTTGGCGCTCAGCCACGCGGCCCTTCTGCACGTGATGCGATGCTATCGAGAGCCCAAAGATCTTACGCAGCCGCCCCTGCTCGGGAAAGTCAAACGGCTCAGCAATGCGAGCAGGCCCAAAGTGTGCGCGCACCCGTGCCCCGCCCTTGGGATAGAACCCCTCTCGCTCGACTGTGAGAGCAGCTGGAAAACCCCAGCGGCGCATGAGAGCGAAATTGACGTGCTCCAACGCCGCGATGGGCGGGGCCCACTGGCCGTACGTGCCCCCTCCCTCGATCTCGACATCTACTCGGTGAGTGCAGCGCGCCAGCGCGATCTGAATGGGTTGGAGCGCCAGAGCCACTGAACCAGCAGTCTCGATGTGAAGCTGTAAGCGATCTGTGCGTATAGGGCCGGGATGGAAGACGATCTCGCGCGAGCCAAGCTGCGCGCCCTCGAGATGGGCGTGGCAGAGCTGCGCTGCGGCGCGCAGCCCTGCTAAGTGCTGCGCTTGCAGCCCTGGATTGGGACGCCCTTGCCGAATATTTTTCACTCTGACAGATCTGTGCAACGCGATTGCAAGGCCCAACCCGACTCGCAAGACCGAGCCGCCCCCGCTCGCCCCATCGAGAACGAGTACCCCTGCGCTTGCCATAACGCCCTCTCTGTGATATTGTGTATCCTACCCCGAAGAGCAGTGATTGTCTAGTATGCACAGTGTACGACTACGAGGCATCTACGCCACAGCGTTAGCAGCCCTTCTTCACGAGCATGGCTGGCGGATCGTGCAGCCTCCCGAAGAGTTTCTGCCCTATACAGACCCAGACGATCGCTTTGCCCCATTTGATACAGAAGTCAAGGATCGTGACGACCATCAGGGCGTCGTCATCGCTGGGGAGGCAGATGCTGTTCATGCTGTGAAGGAGATACTCTTTGCTGAGCTGCCCGACGTCGTCTGCGTGCCACCTCCGACGGAGCTGGGCGCAATCTATCTGGGGATCGTGCACAGGAAGCGCGCCTGGGGCTATGAGATAGACCTGGGAGGGATAATGGGCTTTCTGGCTCAGAGTGAAGTGGCTCGCCCATTGAAGAAGGGCGAAGCCATCCGCGTGCAGGTCACAGAGCTTGCTCACTCTCACCCCATCGTGACAACTGCTCTGAGTCTAGCTGGGCGGTTCGTCGTGCTCTCGCAGGAGAAGGGCGTGGGGATCAGCAAGGAGATCACTGACATCCAAGAGCGCGAGCGGCTTCTTGCTCTTGGGCGCCGATACTGCGCCAACGGCTGGGGGGTGATCTGGCGCACCGGAGCCTATTGCCAAGACGTACGGAAGCTCCAGCGCGAGATCGCGCTCTTGCAGCAGAGGCTTCCCCAGCTCGACGGTCACCCCGACGAGGGCATCCCCGGCAAGCTGCTCGCCGGTCAGACGACTCTGCTCGTAGAGTTCCCCGGCGGCAGCAAGCAGATGCTCGATCACTGGCGCGCGCGCTGGATCCCAACAGAGCCGGGGTATCACGCCCAACGGAGCGTGTCGGAAGCGCTCCAGATGCCGTGCGTAGGGGATCAGGTGCGCATCGAGCACGTCAAAGCCCACAGCGAGCTGAGCGTCATCATGACTGGTCGGGTTATCGAAGCGAGCCCCCAGCAGATCACCGTGCGGCGCGAGATAAGAGCGAGAGGAGTCTACGACGGGCTGAATATCCCCAAAGAACCCGGTGACTACGCCGTGACGGAATTTCGCCAAGGTGTGTGGCACTACGAGACGCGCTACTACTCATGCGATGGCACGCTCAAGGGGCTGTATGTGAACATCAACACGCCGATTGAGATCTATTCGGATCGTGTGCGCTATGTCGACTTGGAGATCGACGTGGTGCAGCACCCATCCCAGCCGGCCCAGATCATTGATGAGGCCGATCTGGAGCGCATTGTTCATCTGGTGAGCCCTCGACTATTGGCGCGAGCGCGCGCCGTCGCGGCCGAGTGCGTCCAATTATTGAACGCGCGTGCTCCTGGTATATCGTGATCGCACTCTCTATAATTGAGGTTCGAGAAGGAGGAGATAGTCGTGAGCGCCAAGAACCCGAAAAAGCCGATCAAATCTGAGAAAAAGCTATCTTGGTATCGTCAGCCGATGCTGTTAGGCCTTGCTGTGGGCGGGGTAGTTATCGTAGGGCTGGTCGTTCTGATCGCGATCTTCTCGCGCCCTGGGGAGAGCTTTCAGGTCAAGCGCCCTATTGGACAAGATTTCCTGCCGGAGATGGGCGATCCCACTGCCCCGGTGACCGTCTATGAGTACGCCGACTTTCAGTGTCCCGCGTGCGGGCTCTTCGCCAGACAGTATAAGCCCAAAATCGAAGAGGACTATATCAAGACGGGCAAGGTGCGCTTGATCTTTAAGAACTTTGCGTTCTTAGGGCAGGAGTCGGTGTGGGCTGCTGAGGCTGCGTATTGCGCCGCCGAGCAAGGGGGCTTTTGGGCCTATCACGATAAATTATTTGCCAATCAGCGCGGGGAGAATCGCGGGGCGTTCAGCAAGCCCAATCTCGTGCGATTCGCCCGCGAGCTCGGCCTCAAGGTCGAGGATTTTCAATCATGTCTTGACTCCGGACGCTATAGACAGAAGGTCCTCGATGAGACACGGGAGAGCGAAGCAGCAGGGGTCACCTCCACGCCGAGCTTTATTGTGAATGGCCAATTGATACGTGGCGCGGACTATCTGGGGTTACGCGCAGCCATCGAGCGCAACCTCCCGTGATCGCTCATGTGGCGCTTGTGGGGCATCTGTGTCTTGTCTGTTTTTGGGCTTGGGGTTGCGGGCTATCTGACGTATGAGAAGTTTGCGGGTGGGGGGCTTATTTGCTTGGGCGGCGGCCAGCAGTGTGAGATCGTGCAAAACAGCCCGTATAGTCAGATCGGCCCCATCCCGGTCGCGGCACTCGGCTTGCTGGGATATCTGCTCTTTTTCGTCGTCACGGCGCTGCAGATACGAGCTGTGTCGCCGGAACAACGCCGGACCCTTGCGGGGCTGAACTTCGGCTTGGCGTTGGGAGCGTTTCTCTATTCCGTCTATCTGACTTACCTAGAGCTCTTTGTGATCTATGCTCTCTGCACGTGGTGTGTCATCTCGGCGATCTTAGTGACGCTTATTCTCATACTCACGGCGTGGGAGCTGGTCGCGCTCCAGCGAGAGACCCACAGAGCTGCTGAACCGTTGAGTGAAGACTGAGCTGGCTCGCTTGACAAATCCCTCCTCAGGCCGTACCCTCTTTTTTGTGCTGAGAGGAGGGCGTATGCGGCGCAGCGTTCTCGTTGGGCTTGTGACGGTGGCCCTGACGGCTGCTTCAGTGCTCGCCCAGCCGCGCATCGAAACTGTCGAGATCGGGTTCAATGGGCGCTTCTTCCCCGGAGCGCTGACCCCCCTTGGAGTCTCTCTTCCCCATACAGGACCAGCGCAGGTCTTCGAGCTCGAGGTCTCTCAAGAGGTGCGCGAGATCTCGGAGCGCACCTCTGTAGAACGCTTGAGGGTGCCGGTGAGCCTTGGCCCGGGGACTCAGAAGAAGATCTCCGTGGATTTTCCTGTGAGGAGCGTGAGCGCCCCCCTGCGGATCAAGCTCTTTGCTGGGAATCGGGAACTCACCCTCACGGAGATAGACGTGCGCGAGCGCTGGAGTGACACCCCGCTGACCTTGGGGCTCGCCGTGGATCAAGTGCCCCCGCTCGAACTCATAGAGTTTGCCAAGCTCCCCAAGCGTTGGACAAGCTACGAGGGCGTTGGGCGCATCGTGTGGGGGCGGTTGGACCCGGCGCTCTTAAGCCCTGAGCAGCGCGTGGCCCTCCACTGCTGGCTCTTGCAAGGGGGCGAACTCGTCATACTGTCGGGGGAGAATTGGTACGAGCAGGTTGGCACCGACGCTCCCGCGGGGCTGACGACAGCGCACGGCTTGTGGAACCACCTTCTGCCCATAGAGAACGGGCATGTCGAGCGCGGGGAGATCAACGGTCAAGAAGTCTTCTGGGTAGCAGGCGATCTCCGCAAGGGGGCCCGCGTCGTGCTGAGCGAGGGGGGGCGCCCTCTCGTGTGGGAGCGTCCTGTGGGGTATGGGAGGGTCTTGCTGATCGCGCTCTCAGCTCTTCCCCAAGAGCTAGGGCTTCCCGAGACGACTCGGAGCGAGCGCAAGACAGCCGAGGGAGACAGAGTGATCATCAAGGCCCTGGGGGCTCTGACAGTGCCCTTTCCATCCCGAGAGCTCGTCGGCTCTTTGCTTATACTCTTTGTCGTGGGGTTCGGGCTGAGCGGGGTGCTCGCTGCGCAATCGAAGAGATTACCCCTGTGGGGTGCTCTCGTAGCGATTGCACTCTCGCTGGTGCTCTTTTGGTATGGGCACAGCCCGGAGTTTTCGAGTGAAGAATACTCTGTAGATCTCGGCGTGGTGCGGGGCTGGCAGGGTGAGCCGTTCGCATGGGAGCAGAGTTGGTATGGGGTCTTCTCGCGACGGGCTAAAGAAGTCGTGCTGGGGGTATCGGGTGACTCGGTGCGCGTGGTGAGACCGACGTTCAGCACCGCAGGAAACGTATGGACAGAGGTGACGCCCGCAGGCGAAAAGTATCTGCACTTTCATAGTGAGCGCGAGTCCGTGCGCTTCTTTCACGCCCAACGCATGAGAGAGCCGCTGGTTGATCTCTCTCTGGATGCTGCGATGGGTCGGGTACGGGTGATCAACCGAGCAGAGGTGCCGCTGCGGGATGCCGTCGTGCATCTCGGTGATGGTTTTTATAGACTAGGGACGATTGCGGCTCGTACAGAGACAACGCGCTCGCTCGGGGAGTTGACGCGGATGAGCAAGAACGCTTGGTTGGACAGCCTGTCAGAGAGGCGTCGGATGCTCTGGCACCAGTGGGGAGATTCTTCTATCGTTTCTGGGCTTATTGCGTGGCTGGAAGAGAGTTCACTCTGGGCTCAGGCCGAGAGCGAGGCCCGCACGGTCTTGAGACTGGTCATCGTTGACGGAGGAGTATGATGCGATCTGTAGAACTGAGCGCGGCGTGGTCGGCCTACACGGGGTACTTGATCTTAGCGGGGATTCCGTTGCTCATCGCGTTGCCGTCGTCTGCCCGAGTCGATGCGCTCATCGAGCCGCGCTGGAGCATGATCCCCATCTTCCCAATGGTGATGGTCTTGCTCTTTACGATCTACTCGCTCAACTTTGGGCTGGCCCACGCGACGCGCAGGGCTTCTCCCGCTGAAGTGCGCATGAGTCTGCTCGCGCATGTCGGCTTCTTGATGGTCATCAGTTTGCCGTATTGGACGGTTTTTGAGAGCATCAGCGGCTCCTCGATCGGTCGTCTGGGAGGGGCTTTGGGGTATGTCACGCTCTACGGGGCGTGCTGGGCTTGTATCGGCTTGGCGATTGGCCGGCGTTGGACTTCAGAGATCATGCGGTTCAATATCAAATATGCCCTGCTTATTGTCAGCATTGTTGGGACGTTCTTTGTGCTTCGGCCGCTCAACCCCTTCTTGATGCTCTCGCTGTGGTTTGGCGAGGGCGCGCTTCAGTGGGGATTTGTGCTGATGGGCTATCTGGTCTTGACATTGATCTTGGGCGTTCTTCTGAGATGGACGCCCGCACGTGAGGAGGACAATCGTGAACTCGTTTGAGTCTCTGCGATCTCGCTTGGAGCGGCGACAGCGCTATCTCCACGGGCTGGCCGCTATGGGATGGGTGCTGGTCGTGACGCTTGGGCTGACCGCGCTGCTCGGAGTATTGGGGTCGTTGCAGCTCCTGCCGACGATAGCGCCGACGCATTGGGTGAGCGTGAATCTTCTCGTAGGGGCTCTGGCTTTTGCTGTGGGGTGGCTGCGCCCCTTGAACAGAACAGAGATGTTCTTTCGGGCTGATCGCAACTTACGTAGTCATGAGCAGCTCGTGACGCTGTATGAGCTCAGCAGTGGCGATGGGGCTCGTGAATTTCTGCCCTTGCTCGAGAGGCGTCTGGAACGGCTCTCTCTTGATGTGAGAGAAGCGCTGCCTATGGCTCAGGGAGATCGTTTACGCTGGGCAGGCGTGCTCGCTCTCGCGCTTGTCTGTCTAGGGACGACGAGCTTCGTGCAACTGGGGATCTTTTCACCCTCACCCCTGTCCCCTCTCCCCTCCGAGGGAGAGGGGAGCAGAGAGGTGAGGGGACTGCTCGAGGATTCTCGGGAGATGGCCGACTGGCTGCAGGCGCTCCCTTCGGCGCAGAAGCTTGCGTCCTTGCGGGAGCGGCTGGAGCGAGCTCGTGAGGCTTTGGCTCTCAACCCCAATGACCCGCGCGCTCGCGCCGCGCTGCAGCAATTGCAAGCGGAGATCAGCGAGGAGCAGGGGCGCGTGCTGCCTCCGTCCCCTGCGGGGTCTCAAGCCGGGAGAGCTGGCCCGGAGGCTTCCCTCAGGGAAGGCGCTGAAGAGACTGCGCGCCCGCGCACTGACTCGTCTGATCAAACTTCTCGGCTCGATCAGCTTATCCAGGGCTTGCGCAGTATCCAAGGGCAAGCGCAGAATCTCTCCCCCCAAGAGCTGCAAGAGCTTTTGGATCAACTGCGCCAGAGCGATCTGGCGCCTCTGGTCGGGCAAGCTCTGCAATCAGTTCAGAGCAGCGCAGAGCTGAACGAAAAGCTCGAAGAACTTCTCAGGAATCTCGAGGAACGCCAGCGTCTCAATGAAGCGCTGGAGAATCTCCAGAGTGAGATCCAGTCGGCCCTCTCTCAACCGGAGGCGCAGACAGCCCGCTCTGGCGAGGAAGCGTCCGCGTCTGCCCCTCCCCAAGCTGGGTCACAGTCTTCTCAAGGGTCTCTTGCAGAGGGCGCGGAAGCGCAGCCAGGGGAGCGCCCGGAGGGGGAGGAGTCTCAGTCTTCTGCGGGGTATGGCCATGCCCCGCTCGACCCCGAAGCCGTCCAAGACTTGCCTGATCTCTCTCAGATGCGTGAGCGGGCACGGTCGCTCTCGGTCCCCGGCCCTCAAGACCAAGACCTTCAGATTCTGTTCGAGATCATCAGCATGGGGCTGCCGCAGGGGGCTGACGCCCCCACGGAGATCACCCCTGTGCAGATAGATTACGAAAAAGTCGAAACGCTGATTGATGTGTTAGAAATCCCCGTGGAACTGCGCGAGTCCGTGCGCCGCTATTTTCTCAGCCTGTCCAAACGCTGACAGCACGAAAGGAGACCCGTGACCCTCGAGAAGAAGATTCACGACCTGCAAGCGAAATTCTCCGCGCTCTTAGAAGAGATTCATTCGGTCATCATTGGGCACGAGGACGTGATCCGCCAGACGCTGATCGGGCTGCTCTGTGGGCAACATCTGCTCTTAGAGGGTGTGCCGGGGTTGGGGAAGACGCTGCTCGTGCGCACCTTGGGGCAGGCGCTGGGGTTACGGTTTGCGCGCGTCCAGTTCACCCCCGATTTAATGCCCGCAGATATCATAGGGACTCGAATCTTGATGGAAGATGAGTCTGGGCGACGATATTTTGAGTTTGCCCGTGGTCCGATCTTTGCCCATCTCGTCTTGGCCGACGAGATCAACCGCGCGACACCCAAGACCCAGTCGGCCCTCTTAGAAGCTATGCAAGAGCGCAGCGTCACCGTCAGCGGGGAGACGTATAAACTCGAGGAGCCCTTTATGGTGCTTGCCACGCAGAACCCCATCGAGATGGAGGGCACCTATCCCCTGCCCGAGGCCCAGGTCGATCGGTTTTTCTTTAAGATTCTGTTGCGATACCCGTCGTTAGGGGAGCTCGAACAGATTCTTCAGCGTCACGGGAGCAGTCATGAGTCTCTCTCTGTGCGCCAGGTCCTGACGCGCGAGGAGCTGCTCGAGGCCCAGCAGTTGGTAGCGCAGTGGCCTCTCGCATCGCCGCTGCGACGCTATGCCGCTCGGTTGGTCTATGCGACCCAGCCCTCGTGTGCGGAGGCGCCGGAGCTGGTCAAAAAATATGTAGAATACGGGGCGAGCCCGCGCGCCGCGCTCGCCCTCGTGCGTGGCGCCAAGGCCCATGCGTTTCTCTCCGGCGAGCTGAACACGCGGATCGCGGACATCCAAGCCGTCTTCTATCCGAGCTTGATCCATCGGATTATTCGGAACTTCCGCGGGGAGGCTGAAGGCATCTCCGTCGAAAGAATCTTGGAGCAAGTCTACGAGCATGTCCAACCTGCGTGAGCGCTTTGCTGACGAGTCCTTCTGGAGGCGGATGGCCGCGTTGCGCCTCTTTGTGCGACGGCGCACGGAGGGCCAAGCGGGTCTATGGACGACGCGCCGCGTCGGCATGAGCTTGGAGTTCGCGGAGTACCGAGAATACCATCCCGGAGACGACTTTCGCTATGTTGACTGGAATCTCTTTGGACGGTTAGACCGGCTCTTTGTCAAGGTCTTCCACCGTGAGGAAGACGTGCCGATCTATCTGCTGCTCGACACGAGTCGTTCCATGGCCGTGGGGGGAAAGCTAGAATACGCAATTGAGTTAGCGGGGGTTATCGCGTACTTGGGGCTGAAGGAGATGAACCGTGTGGGGGTATTTGCGTTTGCTCGCGATCTGAGTCAGGGGGTGCCGCCGCGGGCCGGGCTCTCCCACATGAACAAAGTCTTGAGCTTTTTAGAATCGCTCACAGTGACGGGACAGACATCGTTGAACACGACGCTGGAGGAGTTCAGCAAGCTGCCCCTGCGGCGGGGGTTGGTCGTCGTGCTCAGCGACATGCTCGATCAGCAGGGCTACGAGCAGGGGCTTTTTCATGTGCTCTTCAAGAGATTCGAGGTCGTCTTGATTCAGATTGTGGCGCCGAGCGATCTCGATCCCCCCGTGCACGCCGACGCCCGGCTCACCGATAGTGAAGATTTTCGCGAGTTTTCTGTAGGCGTTGGCGCGGTTGCACGCTACCGCGCCAATTTTCAAAGATATATTCAAAAGTTAGAGACGTTCTGTCATGAGCATCAGGTCAGATACAGAAGGCTTACGACGGCGCGCCCGTTGGAGCGCGCGCTCTTTGAAGACCTGCGCGGGGTGCTCTTCCAATGATCTTTCTCAGCGCATGGGCATTCGGGCTGTTGGGCCTTGCCGGCGTGATCGCGGTGCTGTATTTCTTGCGGCGGCGGGAGGAGCGTTTGACTGTCTCAGCGATCTGGCTGTGGCAGGAGGAGCCGGAGCGGCCGCGGAACGCCCTGGCGTTCTTGTGGACCAATATCGGGCTCTTGATCGTGCAACTGTTGGCTCTTGCAGCGCTCGTCTTTGCGCTAGCACAACCGACGCTCACCCAAGAGTTTCTCGGCGGCGGGAGCTTGGCTCTCGTCATTGACGGCAGTGCTTCGATGCAGACTCACGAGCAGGGGAGGACGCGCTATGAGCAAGCAGTTGATATCGCACAAGAGCTCATCGAGCGTCGGCGTCCGAGCCGACTTACTGTGATTCAAGCGCAGAGGAGCCCGAAGTTGCTCGTGCCTTTGACTGAAGACCGGGCCCGGGCTGTGACTGTCTTGCGAGCCTCTCGGCCTACGCTCCAGAGCGATGCGCCCCTGTCTGCGGTGGTGGAGCTTGTGCGCAGCCAGGGCGAGAGCTTCGATGAGATTATCTATCTGAGCGATCATGCGCCGTCTTTCAGTTGGGATGGCCCGCTGAGTTGGGTTCCCGTGGGTGAGCCGCGAAAGAACCTAGCGATCACTGGGTTTGCTGCACGCCCCTTGCCTGAGGGTGCAGCGGGTGTCACCCTGTGGGCTCGCGTCGAGAACTTCTCATCCGAGAGCGTTGAGGGCACGCTGAAGTTCTTCGTCGAAGAGAGAGAAGTTGGGGCTGAAGCTCTCCGTCTTAGTCCGGGCGAACAGCGTTCTGTAGAAACAGTGCTCCGGAGCAGTTTCAGCGGGCGTTTTCGCGCCGCGCTTGAGATCTCTGACGACTTCGTCTTCGACAACACGCGCTATTCCGTCATCCCTGATCAACCAAAGTTGAAAATTCTTTGGCTTGGGGAGCGCAATTTCTTCCTCGAGCGGGCCTTGGGAACTTTTGCTCAAGTGCAGAGAGAAACCGACGAGAGGGCAGACTACGATCTCGTCATCGCGAACAACACAGCCGTGCGCTCCGTTGAGCTTGCGCGGGTCTTCCTTATCAATAGTTCGCTGGAGCCGTTGGTGCGTCTCACGGATATCTCTGTCGAGACCGGTTCCCTCACGGTAGTAGAAGCAGCCCATGCTCTTGTGCAGAACGTGCGTGTGGAGCATCTTCGGCCAACCGTGTTGCGCACCGCCAAGCTTGCCCCTGCCCTGCAGACGCTCATCCGGATGGGGGATTGGGCAGTAGTAGCAGTCCACAAATCCGAAAGCGCACGGCTCATCTATTTGGGCACGGACCTGAAAAACTCACTCTTGGTGCTGACGCCGAGCTTCCCTATCTTTGTCTATAACGTCGTGCGCTGGCTTCTGCCCGATTGGGGTTTTCCTTCTGACCGGCTTATCTCGGAAGAGTTTGATACGCCGGGGTTCACTGAACACGGGGCGGTCAATCTCGACCCCAGCGAATCAGCGATCAATCGCGTCGGTGATGCATCCCCACGTCTCTCACGAGAAGCTGTGGGAGCAGGGAGAGCCCAAGCGCAGTTCCCCGTATGGTACTACGGCGCGTGGGCGGCTTTGGCGTTGCTCGTCACGGAGTTCTTCTTGCACTATCGGGGGGTGTTTCGTCGTCAGAGGGAGGAAGCAGCATGAGCTTTCTCTTTGATGCCCCTTTGGTGTTGCTATTACTGATAGTGATTGCCGTGGGAGCCCTTGTGATACTGAGCTACGGGAGGGGATTGGCGCGAGCGGATCGTCTCGCGCTGGCTGCTCGTGTGGGAGCGCTCGTGATGCTCTGTGTGGCGCTGGCTGGGCCGCGCTGGGCTCATGGGGCCTCGGAACGCTTCGTCTACTTTCTGATAGACCGCTCGGCCAGCGTCGGGCTCGAATCTTCTCAGTTGCTGCATATTGCCCAATCTCTCGCTCAGCCCTTGGAGAAGACATCCTACGGGGTTATCAGCTTCGGCGCGCACCCCGTGATTGAAACGACGTTCTCCCCAACGCTTCAGCTCTCGGAATTCCAGACGGAGCCCGATCCCACTGCGACCGATATTGCTGCGGCCGTGCATCTCGCTTTGGAGACGTTGCCGCGCACAGGGCGTCGCGAGATCGTGTTGGTGACTGATGGACAGACTGAAGGGGACTTGACAGAAGTCCTCGTGCGTGCCCGCCGCGAGGGGGTAGCTGTTCATGTCTGGCCGATAAGCGGGGATTTCCCTGAGGTCTGGCTCTATGATCTGCAAGTGCCTGCTGAGGTGACCCCCGGGGTGCCCTTCTCCCTTCGGGTGTCAATCGGCGCGACCGATCAGGGGACGGGAACGCTCTTGCTGTACAGGAACGACAAGCTCATACAGAATCTCCCCGTTGCGTACAAGCCAGGGGTTCAAGAGCTGCGTTTGACGGACAAGCTCGACACAGCGGGGGAGTATGCCTATCGGGTCTATCTCAAAGCGGAGCCTGATCGCTTGAAGGAGAACAATGAGCTCTACGGGGTGGTAGCTCTCCCCGGTGGCCCTCAGGTGCTCGTGGTTGAGTCTTCACAAGAAGAGAGCGTAGTGGCGCGTCTCATTGAGGGGGCTGGGTTCCCCGTGGAACGGAAGACGTTTGCGGAGTTTTCTGCGCTCCCACTCTCTAGTTATAAAGCTATTGTTTTGAATAACATCTCGTTGGGGAGGCTCACCCAAGAGCACCGACGCGTTCTGAAGAACTTTGTATCAGACTTAGGGGGCGGGCTCTTCATCATTCAGGGGCGGGAGGCTGTTGCGGGCTTGGAGGACCAAACTTCCGAAGAGCTTGCTGATCTGGAAGAGCTGCTCCCCATCTCGTATTTGGCTCCGGAGCCTTATCAGATTCCTGGGCTGGCCTTGGTCTTCGTGATGGACCGTTCGGGGAGCATGGGCGACCCCGCAGGCGGAGGGGTCTCTAAGATAGAGATCCTCAAGCGTTCGGCGCTGCGCAGCATAGAAGTCCTCGACCCCGATGACTGGGTCGGGCTGATCGCCTTCGACACGGAATTCGAATGGATCGTCCCTCTCAAGCCGTTGGGGGATAAGCAAGAGTTCAGCAGCAGCATTCAGCGACTGAATGCCAACGGTGGCACCGATCTCTATTTCGCCCTGCAAGCGGCGTTCGAGGCGTTAGAGAAGACCCCAGCGCGGGTGAAGCACATCTTGGTCTTCACTGATGGGCATAATAACAACAAGCGCGAGCGCGAGTATCGCGAGCTGTATGAGCGTTTTCAAAAGAGCTCCGTGCGCGTCTCAACGTTAGGGATTGACCGAGCACCCAATGAGAGCTTCTTGATGGAGCTAGCAAGCTCAGGGCGGGGGCGGTATCAGCGGGTGCAGGAGTTCACTGATCTGCCGGTCTTTTCTCTTCGGGAAGTCCGACGGATCGCGCGGCTGCGCTGGATCGAAGGGCAATACCCAGTAGAGACGACGAACGCTGCTCTCGTCCCCCCGCCGGTTCGTGGCTATGTGCTCACGCACGAGCGTCTTGGCGCCCAAGTCGTGCTGCTCACGGAAGGGAACCCGCTCTTGGCGTTTAAACGCTACGGGCTTGGACACGTCGCCGTGCTCAACACGGATTTAGCAGGCGATGGGGCGCCGGACTGGCTCGCTTGGGAAGGGCTAGGCAAGCTCGTAGCTGACAGCCTCACGCAGATCTATCGCCAGACCCCTCGTGAGGCCGCGCTCTCTGTGAGAGTTGAGCTCGGCGACGAAACGCTTGACATGATTGCTGATATGCGCCAGGGAGAGAGGTGGGTTTCAGGGCTGGCTCTCCGCGCGACGCTTTCTGGTCCGACGAATCGAGAGGTCTTCTTCTCGCAAGAGGCTCCAGGGCGCTATCGCGCCCAGCTCGAGCTGCCCCCCCAAGGGCTGTATATGACGCGCGTCGAAGCCCAGCGTGGCGGTGAGACGGTCGCAGAAGCGACCAAGCTTATCGCCATCCCCTATGCGAAAGAGTACCGTCGGATCGGCCTGAACAGTGAGATAGTCAGCGAGATCGTCCGCATGACGGGCGGGCAGGTCTTGGAGCGGCCGGTCTTGCCGCACCCGTCGGGGAAGATCAACCAAGATGCGTATCGAGCGCTATGGCCCTGGGCGCTGGGGGTTGCGCTCGGGCTGTTCATTATAGATCTAGCCCTGCGGAAGCTGTGGGGATCTTTTCACCCTCACCCCCGTCCCCTCTCCCCTCCGAGGGAGAGGGGAGCAGAGAGGTGAGGGGGACTGCTCGTGGTGGCTCGTCGAGCGCTGAGGATTTGTCTGAAGACGCTCTTTTTTGCTATTATAGCTCCAATATTGTGAGGAGGTGGTCGGATGTTCGAGCGAATCTTCGGTGGGCTGATCAGTTGGGCGACGATCCCGTTGCGGTTGGGGGTGGGAATTATCTTTGCTGCACACGGGTGGCAGAAGTTCTCTGGAGGGCTCGATGGTGTCGCCCAATTTTTCGGGGGTGTGGGGATTCCGTTACCGGAGGTCTCGGCGTTCATCGTCGCATTTGTAGAGCTCATCGGCGGGATCGGCCTAATTTTAGGGGTCTTTACGCGCTACTGGGCGCTCTTGCTCTCTATCGTCATGATCGTCGCGATCTTCACTGTGAAGCTGCCCAACGGGCTTTTGGGGATGCAGGGACGTCCAGGGTATGAGCTGGACTTGGCCTTGCTCGTAGGGTGTCTGGCGCTCTTGTTCACCGGCCCGGGGCCGGTCTCTCTCGAAAGAGCGATCTTTAGCCGCGAATTGTAGTCACCTAATTTTCACCCTCTCTCCATGTACTCGGAACGGAGCGTCCTGTATGCTAGGGGTAATCTTCTAGACATGTACAGAACCTCCTTGCAGGGACTAAGGGGAAGAGGGAAGACGACCACGAGAGCGCCGAGCCCCGCAGATCGGGGCTCGCATTCTTTTTTAGAAGCTTATGAACACCCAGAGCACACTGGTGACGCATCTGCGCCAACAGTTTGAGGCGGCCTATCGCGGGAGTCGCTGGCATTCTCTCGCCGCAGCGATCAAGGGCCTGCAGCCCGAGGAAGCGGCGTGGCAGCCGCCACACTATAGAGGGTTCTCCTGGGCGCATGGCTCAATCTTAGAAATTCTCTTTCACGTTGCCGGAGATACGCTCTACCAGCTCGACTATGCGTGTGGCGGGCGCTCGCTTACGTGGGAGGCATTGGAAGTTCGTTTTCAGCGCGACGGAGGCGATCTTGAAGCTGCGAAAAAGCTCCTCGACGAGAGCTTTGCGGCTCTCCAAAAAAATCTCGAGAGTCTGAGTGACGCCGATCTCACCCGCACTTATAGAGCTCCCGACGGCAAGACCCACCGGACTTTGGGCGAGCTCTTTGAAATGCTCTTGGAGCACTTTCTCTATCACGCGGGGCAGATCGTCTATGTTAGAAATCTGTGGGCGGGATTGAAAGCTTCACGCCCCTGATAATAGCGTTCCCCGGAAGACTCGCCTAGAATGGACCTATCGCTTCTGGGGCGAAGCTGCTGAGGCAATCATAGTGCCGCTAGATTTGCCACCAAGGCCATCATCGGTTTATGATAGCCTCACGAGAAAGACCATGGTCTCTCTTACTTTCTTTGGCGGAGTCAACGAGATCGGGGGAAATAAGATCCTTCTTGAGGACGGAGCTACAAGAATTTGGTTGGACTTCGGCATCTCTTTCGGCCAGTACGGAAGGTTCTTTGAAGAGTTCATGAGCCCTCGAACGAAAACAGGGCTCAAAGATTTTCTCGCCCTCAACCTTGTGCCTGATATCGCGGGTCTGTACGCCCCTGACTTGCTGGCCATGGCCGGCAGAGAGCCAACAGATCCCCAATTTGACGCCGTGATCATCTCCCATCCCCACGAGGATCACGTCAAATACGTGTCATTTCTGCATCCCCAGATCCCTGTCTTTATGGGGGAGACCTGTCTGGCCATCTGCGAAAAACTTCAGAGCATAAGTACTAGCACCATAGACAACAGAATATGCTCTTATGAAGAACGCGACCCTCAGACGGGCAAAGCTGAAGGCAAACTTATAAAGAGACCGATACGAACTTTTGTCTCTGGAAAGAGATTTGTCATAGGGAACGTGGAGGTTCTGCCGATGGCCGTGGATCACTCCATTCCCGGAGCTTTCGGGTTTATTCTCTATACCAGCTCAGGCCCGATCGTCTATACGGGGGACATGCGCTTGCACGGCCGGAACCGGCATCTCACGGAAGCGTTTGTGCAAGCTGCAGCGCAGGAGAAGCCTGTGGCGCTCATCACCGAGGGCACGAGGATCTCAGAGGTCAAGAGGGAGACGGAAAACGAAGAACACGTCAAAGAGACGATTTTGGCCGAAGCTTACAAGGCCCAGCGCCTCGTGATCGTGGACTATGCGTTTAAAGACGCAGAGAGATTTCGCACTCTGGTCGAGGTCGCTCAGGAGACTGGCCGCAAGCTCATTGTCAGTACGAAAGCAGCGGCCCTTTATGAACTCTATTCTCAGATCAGCGAGATCGCCACGCCCCCCATTGACCATAGAGATATTCTAATCCACGTCAAGCAGAAGACCACGAGCCACGTCTGGGAGAGGGAACTGATGGCGATGAGGAACGCCATAGCAGCTGAGGAGATAGGCAGGGATCAAGATCAGTTCATTCTGGGCCTGAACCAATGGGCTCTGAACGAGCTGATAGACATACAGCCGGAACGGGCGTTGTACGTGAGGAGCATGTCCGAGCCGTACAACGAAGAGATGGCTCTAGACGAGCGGAGGGTGGACAACTGGATCGATTTCTTTCGTATGGTCAAGATCAGGGCGCACTGTAGCGGGCACGCACCGGGCACCGATATTCTCGCGATAGCCAGGGCGATCAACGCCAAGGTAGTCTTCCCCATTCACACGGAGCATCCCGAGAATTTTCAGGGATTGCCGGGCAAGACCGTCATTGTGGAAGCG
>JBBISQ010000008.1:0-37821 GCA_037441155.1 Candidatus Fraserbacteria bacterium | reverse complement strand
GGGTCAAAACTCTTCTTTCGTGTAATCCGACCTCGTCTTGTAGAGCGACTTCTCTTTGGGGATGCGCGCGAGGACTGTGAGCTTCCCGTTCTCGACGCGCTCGATATAGTGATCGTGAAAAACCAAGTGATCTTGCGCTCTGAGGAACTGCGCTCCCTGGGGAAAGCCGACGCTTGCGGGCATCGTCAGCCCCTCTAAAGCTTGGATGAGCGCCGGGTTATCTGTCTTGCTGCGCCAGTTCACCAATTCTGCGGCTTGCTTGAGCAAGAAGACTGCCTGCCAAGACCCGAAGAGATCGGCAATTGGGACGACGTCGCGGGGGTTTTCCATCGAAAAGCCCTCAGCGCTGATCCCCACGCGCCGCCGATACTCTCGATCAAAGTCGCGCAGCTCTTCAGGGACTTGGTCGGCCCGCCGCGGATACCCGGAGATAAAATACGTCCCTTCCAGCCACGGCTCCGCCGTGCTGAGAACGTCTATGCCCTCAATAAGCCCAAGGATCTTCACACGGCTCTGGAAATTCTGATCGAACGCAGCTTGCAAGAAGCGCGCCGTCTCTACGGCTGTGAACGCGTGATAGAGCACGTCGGTCTTCGAGAGATCGATCTTTTGGATGACCGAGAAGAGATCGCTCGGTGCGGGAAAGGGCACAGGGATGAGCTGGGCTTCCCCGCCGGCGGCGCGGACCTTCTCGGCCCAATCTTCAGCCTGCGAGCGCCCTAAATCGATCACGGAGTGTACTATAGTAAAGCGCTTGCCCAGATTGGCAAAGACCCACTCGTGCGCCGCTTCAATGGCAGCGCGCACGGTGTGATAGCTCTTAAGAACATAGCGATTCCCGAATCTTTCAGTGATGTCAGTCGCGATCCCCTGAGGGAAGTAGACGGTCTTCAACGCCTTCGCTAAGGGAGCCGTGGCGATGTTCGTCCCGGAGAAGACCGAGCCGATCACGAAATCAGCCCTCTTCTGGGTGACGAGTTTTTCGAATTCGTCTTTTCCGACGTCGGGCTTGGTCTGGGCGTCGTCAGAATTGACTAATTCGACGGGGCGCCCGTTGATCCCGCGCTGCTCGTTGACGAGCTTTATCGCTGCGTCAAGGGCTCGGTTGTGCCACGTGCCAAAGAGGGCGACAGCCCCCGTTCGGTCGAGCTGATGGCCGATGCGGATGGGCTGCGTCTGCGCTCTGCCCGAATATCCTGAACCCCACAGGGTCACTGCTGCTCCGATGCTTGCTCGCAAGAAGTCCCGTCGTGTGATCATGGGGCTCCTTTCTCTGTTGTGTTTTGTGCTTGTTCGATGCCGATGCCGCGAAGGAATATCTCCAGCAGAGCCGGGAGCGCCTCGGTGAGCGGGTCGGGCTTGCCGGTGTAGATCCAGCGAAGAACTAATTCGTTAATCGCGCCTAACCAAGCATAGGCTGTGATCTCCGTATTAATGGGGGGGATCGAGCCCTCGACGACGGCTTCGTCCAGATGTTCTTGAATCAACTGGGCAAAGCGCGAATAGATTTCTAATCTCTTACGCTCGAAGGCCGGCCCCAGCCCGTACCCCTGGCGCAAGATGATCTGAGCGAGCTGGCGCTTGCTCGCCAAGTTTTTCAAGACGACTTCGAGGGCTCCTTGGACTTTATTCACTGCGCCGCGCCGGCGCGCGATCTCTCGCTGGACGTCGCGTTGGAGGGCGTCGGCAAGCTTATCCAACAGCGCGAAGAAGAGCTTCTCTTTGCTGGAGAAGTGAAAATAGACGCCGCCTTTCGAGACCCTTGCGGTCTGGACGATCTCGTCCATCGCCGTCTCATGAAAACCCTTCTCAGCGAAGAGTTTTTCGGCGGCATCCAAGATGCGCTCGCGCGTCTGTTCTTTGTCCCTCATAACCAACCGACCGGTCGGTCTGTAGGGTAGCATAAAAGAATCTCTCTGTCAAATCCCCGCGGCGTACCCGTCTGCTCGCTTGTCGCTGCCAGCAATGTACGCACCAGACGGCAGTCGCCAAATGATCTGTCCCCGGCCAAAGCGCCCGCCAGCTTCAGCGAGCGTGACTTCGTGCCCTCTCGCGCGCAAGCCCTCGACGATTTTGAGATCAGCATCGGATTCGATCTCGATCTCTTTGTTTTTGAGCCATTGCCAGCGCGGGGCATCTAAACTCGCTTGGGGATTCATCTGATAATCTATCGTGTTGACGATCATCTGGATATGCCCTTGGGGCTGCATGAAGCCTCCCATCACCCCAAAGGGGCCAATCGCCTTCGAGTCTTTTGTCAAGAAACCGGGGATAATTGTGTGATAGGGTCGCTTGCCTGGCGCAAGAGCGTTGGGGTGCTGTGGATCGAGCGCGAAGCACGCGCCGCGATTGTGAAGGGCGATGCCCGTGCCGGGAACGACGATCCCAGAGCCAAAACCCATATAGTTCGACTGGATGAAGCTGACCATCATGCCGTCGGCGTCGGCTGTGCAGAGATAGACCGTTCCGCCGGCGTAAGGATCGCCGGGGAGGGGGTCGAGTGCCCGATCACCGATGAGCGCTCTGCGCTTGGTAGCATATTTTTTGTCAAGCAATTCTTTGACGGGCACGGGAACACACTCTGGGTCGGCAATATATCTCAACCCGTCGGCAAACGCGAGCTTGAGCGCCTCGATCTGGAGATGAAACGACTCTGCCGAGTCTCTGGGGTGCCGAGCGAGCTCGAAGTCTTCTAAGATATTCAGCCCGATGAGCGCGACGATCCCCTGCCCGTTGGGGGGGATCTCCCAGACGTCATACTCTCTATATGAAGTCTTTATTGGCTCGACCCAGGTGCTTGTGTGCTCCTTCAGATCTTGGCTGCTGAGCAGTCCCCCGGTCTCTTGAGCGAAGCGCACGATCGTCTCCGCGAGTTTCCCGTGATAGAAATCGTCACAATGGGACTGGGCCAAGCGACGCAGCGTGCGGGCGTGATCGGGGCTGGCCCAGACTTCTCCGGCTTCTGGAGCGCGTCCGTTTTGGGTAAACGTCTTGTGCCAGCCGGCAAACTCTAGGTCCGTGAGCTGGGCATAGACGTGGGCGGCGTAGCCCCAATATTGGGCGACGATGGGCGCGACGGGATGCCCTTGTTCAGCGTAAAAAATAGCTGGCTCGAAGAGCGCTTCGAAGGGCAGCCTGCCGAAGCGTCTGTGGAGGTCCCTCCACGCTGCTGGGGCTCCCGGCACAGTGACGGGGAGCCACCCCCGCGTGGGCATCGTCTTATGTCCTACCGCTGTGACAGCTTCGAGGGTGAGCGCCTTGGGGGCGCGGCCAGAGCCGTTCAGCCCATAGAGTCTTTCCCCATCCCACACGAGCGCAAACGCGTCGCCTCCGATCCCGTTGGAAGTTGGCTCGACGATCGTGAGCGTGATCGCTGTTGCGATAGCAGCGTCAACAGCGTTGCCTCCGCGTCGGAGCATCTCGATCCCAGCTTGGACGGCCAAGGGATGGCTCGTGGCGACGACGCGTGAGGCGATCACTGGGCTGCGTGTGGGCCCGTAGGGATTGTTCGGTGCCATGGCCCAATTATATGAGACGGCGTCACGGACGACCAGAATCCATAGGAGTACCTTGACGGTTTTCCCCGAATTTGTTACACTCAAGGCACATTCCGCTCCCATCGTCTAGCGGCCCAGGACGCTGGTCTCTCAAGCCGGAAACAGGGGTTCGAATCCCCTTGGGAGCGCAGAAGTTCTCTTGACAGGGCTTTGAAAATATGCTATCGTGGCGCATTCAAGCACACTGCTAGACTGACAAGGAGGTCGCCTATCGCCGGACCGTATAGCCGGATTCGCAAGAACGAGGAGATTCGGGCCAAGGAAGTTCGAGTCATTGATGAGAACGGCGAGCAGTTGGGCATCATGCCCCTCGCCGAAGCGATCAGGCAAGCGCGGAGCCGCAACCTGGATCTCGTCGAAGTCGCCCCGCAGGCGACCCCGGTCGTCTGTAAGTTCGTCAACTTCGGGAAGTATCGCTATCGTCAAGAGAAGCGAGAGAAGAAGCGTCCCAAGGGCGGCAAGCTCAAAGAGATCCGCATGACGACCCAGATCGAGAAGCACGATTTTGAAACGAAGCTCCGGCACATTCGCAAGTTTTTGACCGACGAGGACAAAGTGCGCGTCACCGTGATCTTTCGCGGGCGCGAGATCGTTCATATCAATCGGGGACGAGAGCTGCTCGACCGCATCGCTCGCGAGGTAGCAGACATCGGGCGTGTCGAGCAATACCCCAAAGAACGAGGCCGGTCGCTGCAGATGCTCCTGGTGCCAGGGAAGGGCGTAGCCACCGGCTCGAAGATTGTGCACCAACAGCCTGTTCCAGAACAAACTGTTGAACGAGGAGGTCATGACGATGCCCAAGAAGAAGACGCACAAGGGGATCGCGAAGCGCTTTAAAGTCACACGAAACAAGAAAGTGCTCGGCTCGACGGCAGGGTATCATCATAAATTGGTGAAGCGCAGCCCCAATCGCAAGCGCCAAGCGCGCCGGGGCTTTCAAGTTCCCCCGGCTCTGGCCAGAATCTATAGGGATCAGTTGTCGAGCTGAGATGCTTTCGAAACGGAGGAGAGTATGCGCGTCAAAGGTGGCAACAAACGACTCGAACGGCGAAAGAGAATTCTCGAACTAGCCAAGGGATTCAAGGGCAAGCGGCGCACCTGCTTTCGCATCGCCAAGCAACGGGTGATGCACGCCCTGCGCAATGCCTATATCAGCAGAAAGCTGCGCAAGCGCGAGTTCCGCCGGCTCTGGAATATTCGCATCAACGCAGCCGCGCGGGCGCGCGGCTTGCCCTATTCACGCTTCATCAATGGGCTCTCGAAGGCAGGCATCAAGCTCAACCGCAAGATGCTCGCCGAGATCGCCATCCACGACCCCCAGACGTTTGACACGCTCATCGAGCGGGCCAAGGCCCAGCTTGTGCACTAGTGCCTACGATACGAATTCATCAGACAGAGCTCTACTTCGCCCAAGCGGGGCAGGGCCAGCCGGCCCTGCTCTTGGTGCATGGGGCCGGGGGCGATCACACCCTGTGGGGGCAGCAGCTGCGCGAGCTCGCCCAAGATTTCTCTGTTGTCGCGCTCGATCTCAACGGCCATGGGCGCAGCAGCGCGCGCGCCGGCGACGGCTTAGCATCATACGTTGAAGACGTGCTCGCGATGCTCCAAGCTCTAGCAGTGCCCACGGTCGTTGTCGGGCACTCGATGGGCGGGGCAATCGCGCTCACGGCGGCGCTCCAGCGCCCGAACAATCTCGTTGGCTTAGGCTTGGTTGGCACTGGCGCAAAACTGAAAGTCCACCCGCAGATCTTAGAGCTGTGCCAGGCTGATTTTGACAGAGCTGTCGAGCTTGTCGTGAGTTGGGCCTTTGCGGAACAAGCCGATCCAACTCTGAAAGACAAGGCCCGCGAGCAGATGCGACGCAATGGGCGCGAGGCGCTCTATCGGGATTTTGTAAGCTGCTCGACGTTTGACCTCATGAGCCGGCTGGGCGAGATCTCCGTGCCCACTCTCGTGATCTGTGGGCGGGAAGACAAGCTCACCCCCGTCAAGTATTCTGAGTATCTTCAGCAGAATATTCCCAATGCTCGCTTGAAGATCATCGAAGGCGCGGGGCACATGGTGATGCTGGAGGCCCCAGAAGCTGTCACCGACGCTCTCAGGGCATTCTGCAGGCGCTTGCTCTGATTCCCCGCACAGTGTACACTCATCCCATGCGAGCCAAGGCCCTCAATCTGCCCAACGGACTCACGCTGCTGCGCATCCTGCTCATCCCAGCGATTCTGTATTTTGTGCTCGTGTCCGGCTCGCATCATGGGGCTATTGCGCTGGCGCTCTTCGCGCTGGCTGCGATCTCCGATGCCGTAGACGGCTATATCGCGCGTCTTCGAGAGCACGAGACGAACGTGGGGAAGTTCGCCGATCCCATCGCCGACAAGATCTTAATTATCTCAGTGCTCTTGGCGTTTGTGCAGCTCCAAGAGATCTCAGCGGTGCCGGTCATTATTATCGTTGCCCGCGAGTTTTTGGTCACCGGGCTGCGCACGGTGATCAGCGCTCAAGGGGTGGTGCTCGGCGCGAGCCTGTGGGGCAAACTCAAGACGATCTCTCAGATCGGGCTCGTGTTCGTGCTGCTCAGTCAGGGTGCATTTCGCTGGGATGCCGACGGTGTGAAGAGCGTTCTCATCCCCATTGTGGTCGCCGTCACGGTGATCTCTGGGATAGAGTATTTCTATCGGTTTCGCAAGCTACTGGGGCGGATCTCGTAACCGCGCTCCCACCGTGATCGTCTTTCGTGCTGTGCTCTTCTCGCCATCGTTGTCAGTGACCGTCAGCGTCACCGTGAAGCTACCCGCTTGAGTGAAACTGTGCTCGACCGTCACACCCTGAGCGTCTATCGTCCCGTCGCTCTCAAAGTCCCACTCGTATTTGATAATCTGACCGTCGGGGTCGAAGGACTCTGACGCGTCGAAGCGCACGGGCTCGCCGACCTTGGGGCGCTCCGGCGAGAACGTAAAGTCTGCTACTGGAGGGAATTTGACAGTGCGGGGGCGTTCGGCTGCCCCAAAGTTGACCGTGATGCGCTCTTGAGCTTTCAGCTCGACCGCGACCTCGGCTGGGGTGGTGGGCGCAAAATCGGGAGGCAGGCTGCGCACGTCGAGCGCGACTGTGTACCTTCCGGGAAGCAGCTCGCTAAACGCAAAGCGCCCCTCAGAATCGGTGCGCTGATCGCGGGTCTTGCCCGTTGCGTCGGTGAGAAAAACCCGTACAAAGCCAAGCCCTTGCTCACTAGAATCTGCTTGGCCGTTGCGGTTCTCATCGTGAAAGACTAGGCCCTCGATCACCGCGACCTGGGCGAGCGGGATTTCGAGCTTCACAGTCTTCCCGGCGACGATCTGAACTTTCTGGGGCAACACCGTCTTGACGATGATCCCCGTGGGAAGCTTTTCGATCTTCAACTCATATGTTCCCGGTTCCATCGAGGGAAATCTGAAAAACCCGCGCTCGTCGGTGCGCGCTTTTTCGTTGCCCAGGGTGAGAATGAGATCTTTGGGCCCGACTTCATCGGGGTCGCGTTGGCTGTTGCTGTTGGCATCTATGAAGACGAAGCCCTCGACTCGACCGTTGATGACTATAAATGGGATCGTCGCATCGAACTGGAGCGCGACGGCGAGCGCGAAGCTGAACTCTTTCGCGCCCGAGTCGAGAAAATCAATCAATGCCGAAGAGAAGAGCGTGGCGATCCCCAGGCGGGCTTGAAGGGCTGTGTTCACACTGAATCGGTCGGGAAAGCGCGTCCAGCTGAAGCGCACCCCAAAGGGCTTGCGAAGAAGCTCCAGCCCTGCGGACGTCACGAGCGACTGGGTGAGTAGGGTTTTAGATAGAAGATCGACTTCGGAGCGGTGCTCCAAGCCCACCGAGGCGCGCAGCTCCGTGAGTTTGATAGAGAACTCGCTGCCCACCGTGCCAAAGCCCGTCTCCGTCCCCGCGATGGCATTGATACTCTGAGCTTGCTCGGTGAAGACGGAGATATCTCCGAGTTTGCCGATGGGTTGGATCAACTGTGCCGTGAAAGCAAATCGCGATAGATCCGTAGGGGGCAGCGGCCCCGTTCCTACGAGCGTGCTATAGACGGTCGAGAGCCGGACTGTCGGGAAGATTTCAGAGAGTTTGAGACCGAAAAACGCTCGGGCTTCTTGACGGGTCAGCGTCTGTTGGAGTGGGTCGTTCGTGACGTTATTATGGGTGCGCTCGAAGCTCAATCCCACTGAAAAGTTCGTCGTAGAGAACGTCTGAAAGACACTCATGCCCTGTTCGTCGCGGCGGTCGCCGGCGAAGGCTGGCCCGGCTCGCACAACTTGGGCAGAAAGCAAGAAATCCCCCATGTGCAGCTCGGATGTGATGCGCAGGGCCGAGTCGAGAAAAGTTCCGTCTTGAAATGTCAGCCCGCCCTCGACGGTCGTGGCGCTGCCGCCGGGGATCTGCCATCGGATTGCGCTGAGCAGCGTTGTCGTCAGAGAAGAGCTGAAGCCAAAGAGCGCTGACTGACTGATAGTGACCTCTGGGAGAAACGAGCCGTGGCTCTCAGCTCCGATGCAGAGCAGAAACGACGCACTGCAGAACGATTCAGCGATCACTATGAACACGACGGGCGTCATGTCAATCGTCACGGTGACCTGCCCGACGGTGCTGAACACGTGGACGAACGATTGTCCCGGCGCAAGCGTGCTGCTGCCCGATCCCCCAATGGTGACCGTATGAGGTGCTAGGCCGACGTTGCGGAACCTGACGGGCTGGTTGAGGCTGACGGTGGCGCTTGCGGGCAGGTCTGTCGGGTCGTCGGTGATGAGAAATTCTGCCTCTGTGAGAGCGCGCTGCGCGGCGACGGCAGCGAGCGAGACTTTTACGCCGAAAAACCCCGGTTGCACGGTGATCTGCCCGCCGCGCCCAAAGAGCGTGGCCAGCGAGCTGATGGGGAGATAGAGATCGCCGATGGCGAAGCCCACGGGCTTCACGTCGAGGGCGAAGAAGATCGTGTTCAGCTCGAACAGATCCTGAATGTCTAAAAGATATGCGATGCGATCTGTTGCGGCTTGGGATCTCGTCTTGTCAGGGGTCCGAAGCTCCAGGTGAAGCGTTCTGAGCTCAGGAGTTTTGAGTTCTGATCTTGGAGCGTGAAACTGGCCCGTGCCGCTCAGGGTCTGCCGGAAGACGAGATCTTGCACAGTCACAATGATGACGGAAGGGAGTAAAGCCCCGTTGCTGACAGTAACAGTGAAGATTCCCGAGGCTGAAAAACTCAGGGAGTCGCTGGCTCCCGAAGGGATGCTGATGGGAGGCCGTCCGTCGGAGACCATCACGGTGATCGCTCCGGCGCTGGTGTTGTCGAGCGTGAGCGCACCTCCGACGCTCAGGCGCACCGCAGGTCGGTCGGGCAGCAGAGCGCCTCCAGACTCACGAATAGCAACAGAAGCCCCTACGGGGAAGGCCGTCTGTCCGTCGAGCTGAAATCCTACCTGAGAGGGGATCGTGAGGAAGAGCGAGCCGCCCACCTCGTGGGGGAGGGGAGGCAACACGTCGAGCACTGCTGTCGCTTCGGCGGAGACGTTCTCGAATCTTTTCGAGACGGCTCGGAGGGTAACACGGTGGCGCACCGGCGGGGCGCCCCTGGGAACTGAGATCTCTATTGGGATCTCGCGGTGCTCTCCGACGTCTAAAGAGACATCACCCGGCGGCGCTGGGGCCCGCAGCGTGCCCGTGATCTGAACAGAGAACGCTACGAGATCCGGAACGTTGCCCTTGTTGCGCACGATAAAAACTATGCGCCCAGCGCTCCCTGGCTCGACCGTCTTTGATGGAGGAGCGATCAGCTCTAGGCCGGGCGACTCTTTCACCGTGACGGTGACGCTCGCTTGGGCTGTCAGCGACGGATTCTTGCGGGAGCGGGCTTTCAGAGTGACGATATGGGCTCCAGCGCGCGCTTTCGAGCTGACAAAAACGCTGACGAAGACGGTCTCTTCAGCATTGGCTTCGAGCTCGATGGGCTCGGGGACTCCCAACGGCTCAAGCCCTGAAGGGACTTCGAGGGAGAAATCGAAGATATCTCTTTCTGAACTGATGTTTTTCACGGTAAACGGCAGGGTGAGGGCGTCGCCGGGGCTGGCAGGAGCTGGAGCCGAGGGCGGGGTGATGACGGCTTGGCCGGTGCCCAGCCAGCCCCCACCCAGAGCGATCAGCCCGATCAGCGCACTCACTATCACGCGCATGGCGAGATGTTCGCATTGTAAGGGCTTACTAGCTCTCAGCCAAGGACGGCAGCCTATAGCGTACAGCACCTCTGTCCCTGGTCGCGGGGTGCACAAATTTGCCCTCGGCGGGGTGGAATCCCTAAAATATGGGCATTGGGAGACCGGATGGGTGGCTCTCCTCCGCCGGCATGGAGGCTGCCCATCGGGTTATCACAGACCATAAGGGGGGTATTGTGCCATGAATAAGGCGGAGTTAGCAGAGCTGGTGGCCAAGCAGACGGGCTTGAGCAAGAAGGCGGCCAAAGAGGCCGTGGACGCGATGTTCAACACGATATCCAAGACGATGTGCGACGGCGAGCCGGTGCGGATCACGGGCTTTGGCACGTTCGAGGCACGCCCGCGCAAGAGCTCGATGCGCATCAATCCTCAGACCGGGCAGCGCATCATGGTCGCTTCGAAGGCTGTGCCGGGCTTTCGCGCCGGGCGCGAGCTGAAAGATATGGTGCGCAAGAGACTGAAGGTCGTTGAGGCTGGCGGCAAGCTCTCTGTCAAGCGCGGTTAAGCTTCACATTCACCCCATCCCCTCTCCCGGAGCTCCGGGAGAGGGGAGCAGGGGGTGAGGGATTTATCCCCCGGCCATCTTCTTCAGGGTGACGACGTCGTCGAGGTCGGCGTCGCCGTCGTTGTCGAAGTCGAAGGCGCGTGCGTTCTCTTGTACGGCGGGCTTGTCGATATTCAGCCCCAAGAGCGCGGCATCTTCGAGAGAAAGCTTATTGTCAGCGTTGATATCTTCGTAGAGCCCGTCTTTATCTAAATCTTGGGGAGGGGCTGTGGCGCTGCCGATGGGAGCAAGCTGAAGGGGCTTGATGCGCAAGACGAACTGCCCTCCGGCTAAGGACTCTCCACCGTAGTCGAGAATCGCCAAGATCAGATACTTTCCCGGAGGGAGGAGATCGCCCTTCTTGCGCGCGCTGGTGACTTTCAGCAAGCGTTTTGCGCCGGGGAGGGCGGGGAAGCTCTCTACCTCGAGCTTTTCGAGGGTTGCCCCCTTGTCGTCTCGGATCTCGATGCGCCCCTTGACTTCGGGAGTGTGTATCGTGCCCCGATTCTCAAATTCTATAAAGATATTTGGGGGATTGAGGCCGCGCACGTCTATCAGGGTGATCCGGCCATCTTTGGTGCCGGTGCCGGGAGGAGTTTCTAAGACTTTGACCGCGAAGCGCCGGCGGACGACGATCGTTGTGCCTGGCGGCTGAGGCTGCGGTTGCTTTGGAGCAGCTTCGACCATGATCGCTGCCCAGTGCGTCCCAGCAATATCTGAAGGGACTTTTATGGAGAAGCGAATCTCTCTCTGCTCGTTGGGAGCAAGATCGAACCGCAAGGGGCTGACGGAGAGCCAGGGCGCGAGCGACCGGGGCAGCGTCCCCGGCGGGTAGAAGCGATTCTCCCCGGTGATGTCGCGATCCCAGTCGGCCAGGTTGATCTGAATCTCCAGCGGCTCGGCCTCGTTGTTGAGCACTTGAAAAGAGAGGGTCTCCGAGGCTCCCCGGGGGAGGACGAGATCGAACTCGATATTCGAGATGAGCAGCGCCTGGCTGGGAATACCAGCCAGCCCCACGCACAGGGCTGCTACGCCAAAAACGCGACAGCGACTCATACGAAGTCAGTCAATCTGGGTGACCTTGCCTTGAAGCATCAACGCGCGCATGATATCGTGCTCCGTTACCCACTTCTTGGAGAGCAAGATCTCGCCGATGGTTCGCGTGCCCCCTTCTTTCTTCTGAATCTCGATGGCTTGGTTGAGCTTCTCCGGGGTGAGCTTCCCTAAATCACAGAGAATCTCGCCGATCTTCTTCTTGCGCTCAAAGTACTCTTCGATGATCGAGAGGATGACGGAGCTCTTGCTGCGCCGCTCCCGTTCGGCCTTTGCTTCTATCTGTTTGATGAGATAGAGGTCATCCTTCGTGTAGTAGATCGTAATCTGCATAGCACTTGCCCCCTTATGAGCGTTATAAGATATTACACTATATCAAATCGGGGGGCCGTTGTCAAGGTGAAAGCACGATTTACAAGGGGATACCCCATCGCACAATCTATTGGGAGGTGAGCGTGTAGATCAGCGTAACGCGATACGTGCCGTCGCGATGCTCCGCCCCCAGGCGCACACGGTAATCGAGAGAGAGCATGTGCTCTCCTCCGGGGCCGCGAACGAGAGTCTGATCGTACACGGCGACGGGCACGTAAGGGGCTTGAGCGACGCGGACTTCAAGGTCGCTCACGGGCTTGCGATAGGCGCCATCGTCGCTCAGGCCCATATCGGGTTCGGAGGCGCGGACGCGCAACGCCCACGGCACGTTGCTGCGGGCTATCAGTTTCAGAGCGTTGGGGCGTTCGAGAAACCCCGCTTGGCGCTCCTGCGCCGTCGGCTGTGGGATCGTGTAGACCAAAGCCACGCTACTTCCAGAAGGACTCTCGCCCCAGACGGAGAGGCTCATCATGGGGGCGAGACGAAACGTCACGGTTGCGCCGGCCGAGTTTTGCGAGGAGCTGTCCACGCTGAAGGCCAGACTACAGACTCCTATAGCTGCTGCTAGTACGATCGTCTTTCTCATGGTCCTTTGGCAGCCCAGCCACCGTAACAGTGCACACTGTCGTAGGTCTGTGGCTTTGCGCCCTGCGCTTTCGCGCAGTTTGCCCTTGTCAGGACCCGGGCTGCGTTCCTGCACCTCCTGATTCGGAGCTGAAACAACTATAGCATAAGAGAGTCACTTTGTCAAGATGAGAGCATCTCGGTATCTCACTTATATGAGGGTAATGTGGGTTACACTGTGTTAAGCAATAAAATAAGAGAGGGGTGTTACGGCCCGCCGAAAAGAAAGCGCAGCTCAACGCCGAAGCGCCATTCTAGCCCTGAGCCGCCGGGGCAGTCCGGCCCAAAACAGATCTCCGTGAACGCACGGAAGAACGCGAGCTCGAAGAGCGATTGGAAGATCTGCTCTCTGAAGGAGAACGTCCCGTTCACCGGGCCTGGAGGAGCTGGATCGGCCAAGAGCGTGAGACTGCGCCATTGGAAGAAGCTCCAGCGCAGGGCCAGCTCGATGGGCAGGAACGTCAAGAAGACCGAAGGCGGAACGAACTCGAACGTCGAGCCGATCGTCATGCGCAGGCGCAGATCCGCTGCTGGAACGTTCACCTTGACCGCGAGCGCAGGGATCAGTTTCTTCAGCCCACTCGGCGTGAAGAGCGTCATCACGCTGAATGAAGCGATATCAAAGAGATAGAATTCTGCTGCGACGATTTCTTCCGTGAAGACGAACGGTGCGGTGACGACGCGATCCGGCTCGCGCTCGCTGAACGTGTCGAGCTTCACAATTCTCGGCTCAAAGCCGAAGGGCTCGTTCACGATGGGCACCTGATCTAAATCCAAATCTTCGACGACCTGAGTAACTCCAAATCCCGTATAACTTGCGATGGTGAACCATGTCGTCTTAGCGGCCGCTTCGACGACCAGCCCGACTTCCAAAGATGGGCTTTGGTTCTCTAGAATCAGCTCGATGCCGAGGGAGACCCCGCCAAAGCTCAGCGCCGCGACCAGCTCGTTTTTATCAAAAGTAAAGCCGTTGATGAACGTGAGACGATTCCGTGCCGAGAGGGGATTGATGCCTACAGAGGCGATGAACTTCTGCCAGCGCAAGAGACTGATATCGAACTTCGTATCGGTGGCAAAGGCGGCCTCCGCGACGCTGATGCGAGAGAGAATACGAAATTCTGCGTTCAGAAAGTACGGTGCGACATTGTTAAAGCTCAGCTCGCTGATAAAACGCCCCAGTACGGACTGGCCGGACGCTATCTGTCCTACAGAAGCAATGAGAAAGAGAGCACAGACCCCGCATACGATGCCGCGCTGTATCTGGTTCATACAGCATAGACTCTATACGGCACACTGCGAGTTGCCAAGGAAGCCCGTGCACGGTGCGACTGGCTTCGGTCTGATCGCCACGTGACCGGTGTCTCAGTCCAATAAGGGCTGTAAAACTTCCTCCAGCGTGGGATGGCCGATCTCTTGGAGTTCGTAGAGCACGCGCGTCGTGGGCACGTCGAATTTTATCAGCCTCTTCAGATCAATCGGGGTGCCGATGATCACCGCATCGCAGTCGGTGCGCTTGATCGTCTTGGCTAAATCTCTGATCTGCTCTTCGCCGTAGCCCATCGCCGGCAGCAGTCTTCCAATATGCGGGTACTTTTTGAACGTCTCGGCGATCGAATTGACGGCGTAGGGTCGCGGGTCTACGAGCTCTTTGGCGCCGTATTTTTCGGCAGCGAGCGTCGCGGCACCATAGGCCATCTCGCCGTGAGTGAGCGTCGGTCCATCTTCAATAGCGAGGACGCGCTTGCCCTCAATGACTGACGGGTCTTCGACGAAGATCGGCGAGGCCGCCTCGATGATCTTCGCTTTGGCATTGAATCTTCTGATGTTCTCGCGCACGCGCTCGATCTCGGCTCGCGCCGCCGTGTCGACCTTATTGATCACGACGACGTCAGCTAACAAGAGATTAATGTGCCCGGGATAGTACGTCACTTCGTGCCCCGCGCGCAGCGGGTCAGCGACGACGATATCTATATCCGGCACAAAGAACGAGAAGTCATTATTCCCCCCATCCCAGACGATGACGTCGGCTTCGCGCTCGGCCATGCGCAGGATCTTTTCATAATCGACCCCGGCGTAGACAACCGTGCCTCGCTCCAGATGGGGCTCGTATTCCTCGCGCTCTTCAATAGTGCAGTCATATCTGTCTAGATCTTTGAAGCTGGCGAAGCGTTGACACTCTTGTTTCACCAGATCCCCATAGGGCATAGGATGCCGCACCACGACGACGCGCTTGCCGTGATGGCGTAAAATATCTGTGACGCGGCGGGTGGTCTGGCTCTTGCCGGAGCCGGTGCGCACCGCGGTCACGGAGATGACGGGCTTCTTCGATTTGAGCTGGGTAGACTTGGGGCCGAGCAGCATAAAATCTGCGCCGGCGGCCATGGCCCAGCTCGCCCGCTCCATCACGTACTGATGGGAGACGTCGCTGTAGGAGAAGACGACAAGATCGACGTCGTGCGTGGCGATCAGCTCGACCAACTTCTCTTCGGATTCGATGGGGACGCCCTTGGGGTAGAGCTTTCCCGCTAATTTTGCGGGGTAGCGCCGCCCGTCAATATCTGGGATCTGGGTAGCGGTGAAGGCGACGACTTTGTAGTCGGGGTTATCGCGAAAGTAGACGTTGAAATTATGGAAATCGCGACCGGCTGCACCCATAATGAGCACTCGCCTCATAAGGATCACTCCTTGCGCTCTGGTGCTGGGCACTGTGCGAGATAGACGCTGAAATGAGCTTTGCAATCTTACCAAACGGAGGGCGATTCGTCAAGGATCTGAGAGTATTTGCAAAGCGATGCGAGATGATTTATGCTTGGCCGTGCTATGAATCTTCAGAGCAGAGTTGCGGTGGTGACCGGCTCCAGTCGCGGGATCGGTCGGGCGATCGCGTTAGAGCTTGGGCGGCGCGGCGCTGATATTATTGTGAATCACCGGCGCAACAGCACCCGCGCCCAGGCCGAAGCCGTCGCCCGCGAACTCCAAAGCTTGGGACGACGCACGCTCGTCGTCAAGGCCGACGTCGCCGACCCACAAGACGTCGCCCAGATGTTCTCTGTCATTCAGAGCGAGTTCGGCAGGCTCGATATCTTAGTGAACAACGCGGCGTCAGCCGTCTTCCGCCCGCTGTTGCAGCTCGAAGAGAAGCACTGGGAGCACGTCTGGGACGTGAATCTGAGAGCGATCAATCTGTGTATCAGACATGCCGTCCCGTTGATGAGTAAGGGCGCGATCGTGAACATCACAAGCCTGGGCAGTATCAAATACCTGCCCAACTACGGGGCGCTAGGCGCAGCCAAAGCTGCTCTAGAGTCGCTCACGCGCAGTTATGCCGTCGAGCTTGCCCCCAATATCAGAGTGAACGCCGTCTGCGGGGGGCTTGTCGACGAGACAGGCTTCAGCGAGATGATGCCCCAGGACGAGAAGGAGCGCATCGTGCGTCTGACTCCTGCGGGACGGATGGTCAAACCCGAAGATATTGCGAAGGTCGTCGCGTTCCTCTGCAGCGACGACGCCGAGATGATCCGCGGGCAGAGCATTATCGTTGACGGCGGGATAACGTTGGGATTGCTGAAGTGAACGCTATAACCAACGCCAAGACCCTGAAAGATTTAGAATACGATAAGCTCAAAGAGCTCGTGAAGAGCTTTGCGTGCTCGGCTTTGGGGCGCGAGCTCATAGAGAATCTGCGCCCTTCGGCTGATGAGCAAGCCATTCAGCGTGAGCTGGATCGCGTTGAGGAGCTGCGCGCCGCGTTGCTCGAGACGGATCTCTCTGTCGGCCCTTTTGAAGATATTCGTCCGATACTGCAGCAGGCGCGGCAGACGACGGCCCTGGGCGGCCCGGAGTTTCTCGCCATCTCTAAAGTCCTCGCTCAGGCGCGGCGGCTGCGCGAGCGCCTCCTCACGCTCAAGGGATGTGCGCATATCTGTGAGCTGGCCGAGCGGATTCAAGTCTTCCGTGAGCTTGAAGAGAACATTGCGAGGGTCTTTGATGACAAGGGCGAGATGCGCCCTACGGCCTCGCCGCGCCTGCGCGAGCTGATCACGCGTAAACGCATCGTAGAAGAACGTGTGCAGCGTCAGCTTCACTCGCTCATTCAGTCGGGCCAGCTCTCTGGGATTCTTCAAGACAGCGTGGTCACGCGGCGCTCCGGACGGCTGGTGATCCCTATCAAGAGCAGCGCGCGCCATGAACTCGATGCTGTTGTTCACGACAGCTCCGATTCGGGACAGACGCTCTACGTCGAGCCGACCTCCGTAGTGGACGATAACAACGCCATTCGCGAGCTTGACGGGGAGATCCGCGATGAGCAGCTCACGATCTTGCGTGGATTGACTGCCAAGCTCCAAGCAGAAAGCCGCAAGATCGAGGAGACCCTGAAAGCCTTGGCGTACTTTGATCTGATCTACGCAAAGGCGCAATTCGCCCTACACTTGCGATGCAGCCGTCCCCAGGTAGTGAGCGAAGGCGAGCTGCATCTGATAGAAGCGCGCCACCCCTTGCTCGATCAGACGACCGTGGTGCCCATTGATATTCGTTTGAGCGCCCCTTTTCAGGGGATTGTCATCACCGGGCCCAACACCGGAGGCAAGACGGTTTCCCTCAAGACTGTGGGGCTCTTGACGCTTATGGCCCAGTCGGGTATCCCCATCCCCGCTGCGCCGGACAGCAAGATCGTGCTCTTCCAAAAAATCTTCTCTGACATCGGCGATGAGCAATCTCTCCAGCAGAATCTGAGCACCTTCTCGGCGCACATGAAGAACTTGATCGGCATTCTGAGAGAGATGGGCCCGAACACATTGGTGCTCATTGACGAGCTTGGGGCGGGCACTGACCCCACGGAGGGGGCGGCCTTGGGGATCGCGATCTTGCAGACGCTTCTGGACTCCGGGGCCAAACTGATCGTCACGACGCACTTCAGCGCGATCAAGCACTTTGCGTACCAGCATCCGAAGCTGAAGACGTGCTCTGTGGAATTCAACGTGGAGACGCTCGCGCCGACGTATAAGCTCGTTGAGGGGGTTGGTGCGAGCAACGCGTTTGTCGTTGCGGAGCGGTTGGGGTTGCCTCCGGGTGTTGTGGCGCTGGCGAGGACGCACCTGACTGAGGGGCAGGTGCGAGTCGAGGACGTCATTCAAAAGCTCCAACAAGAACGGAGTGCGCTTGCCCAGGAACGCATCGAGATAAGCCGGCGCGCTCGCGAGATAGAAGAGATCAAGGCTGAGTACGTCACCAAGCTCCGCGAGATTCGCCAGCGCAAAGAAGCCAGTCTCACTGAGGAGCTCCGGAGCATTGAGATGCTGCTCAAGCGGGCACGCATGTCGCTGGAGGAGGCCATTCATCTAGCAAAGCAACGAGCTGATGAAATGGTGCTACGGGAGAAGCTCAAAGAAGTTCAGGAGCTTGGCGACCAGCTGGAGCAGGCGGGCCAGCAGTTGCGTACCGAGCCCTCGGAGGTCCCCATTCGGTTTGAGGAGCTGCGCGAGGGGATGGCGGTGCAATTTAGGGGCTCCAAGAGGGTCGGCACCGTGCGCCAGGTGGTTCATAAAGATCGCATTGAGGTCGAGGTGGGGGGGGTGCGCTTGTGGGCCAAGCTCTCGGATTTAGTCCAACCGGCGGTTTCGCAATTGAGTGAATCAGAGCGTCGGAAGATTTCAGTATATATTGACACGGCTTCGGCCCCCCAGTTGGAGCTCAATGTCCGGGGGATGACGGTCAGCGAAGCCATTCGCGAACTCGATCTCTATTTAGATCGTTTGGTGCTGGCGGGGTTGACGCGAGGGTATATTGTGCATGGCAAGGGGACAGGGGTCTTGCGCCGTGAAATCAGAAAGCACTTGGCGACGCTACCCATCGTGAAGGGCTTCGATTCGGCTCCCCCCAACCAAGGGGGCGACGGCGTCACGATCGTCGAGCTTGAGGGCTGAATCCCTTCCGTTGTGTACTAGTCTATTAGCCTACGGCCCAGGACCAGATGAACTCCCCCCAGCGGCCCCATCGAGCCAGCAGCGCGCGATCTCGCACGAAGATCTCAGCGCATCTTGGCTCTATCAAGGTGACGGAGATCTCGTGCAGTGGCGGAGCGGGGCGCGTGCGCTGGGCTTTGATCGCTGCTTCTTTGAGCGCCCACAAGACGAGCAGCCCCTCTGGGGTTTGCTCGCCAAAATGAGTGATGAGCTGCGCCCGCTCATGCTCCGCGAGCACGCGCTCCGCGAGATCAGGGCGCACAGGGCGAATGTGCTGCAGATCAACGCCTAGGGACCCTGAGAGCGAGATTCCTGCGAGGCCGTGCCCAGCGCTGTGGGCGAGGGAGAGGCACAAGCCCAACGGCCCTGTGGGCAATCTCGCGTACGGTGCGCCGTTCTCGTCGTGCATGATCTCGATGTGAAGAGGGGTGAGCTTCAGTCCGGCTTCTTCGTATAAATATTGTTGGAGTAGCTCTTTGGCGGCCCAGCGCCCGGCCAGCCAGTCTCGACGGTGTTTCAGTCTCTTGATTCTCTCCAAGGCGCGAAGCTCTGGAGGGGTCAACCAGCGGGACGGCTCTGGGAAGGAACGCTGTGTTGTGAGGTGCAAGCGCACGACGGACTCGCTCATCGGAGGTCTCTCTTCAAGATCTTGCCCACGATGCTCTTGGGCAGCGACTCGCGAAACTCGACGATGGTCGGCACTTTGTACTTCGCCAAGTGCTCTGTGCAGAAGGCTTTGATCTCGTCGGCGGTCGGGTTTGTCCCCGGCTTGGGCACGATGAGCGCTTTCACCGTCTCGCCACGATAGGCGTCGGGAACCCCAATGACAGCGGCCTCCAGCACCTTGGGGTGTTTATATAAGACTTCTTCGACCTCGCGAGGGTAGACTTTCAACCCCGAACAGATGATCATCTCCTTGAGGCGGTCAACGATATAAAAATACCCGTCGTCGTCCATGCGAGCCAAGTCTCCTGTGTGCAGCCAGCCGTCGCGGAGCGCCATCGCTGTCTCTTCGGGACGGTTCCAATAGCCGGCCATCACTTGCGGGCCCTGGATGACCAATTCGCCGATCTCCCCGACGGGCAGCTCCCGCCCTGACGTTGGGTCGACGATCTTGGCGTCGGTGTCGGGGAAGGGAATGCCGATGCTCCCCGAAACTTGCTTCCCATAGAGTGGGTTGCAATGGGTCACGGGCGAGGCTTCCGAGAGGCCATAGCCCTCGACGAGCGCTGCCCCGGTCAGCTCCTCGAAGCGCCTCTTGACTTCTAGAGGGAGCGGGGCTGACCCACTAATACACGCTTTGATGGAGCTGACGTGGAACTCCTTCACCCGGGGATGGTGAGCGATGGCGGCATAGAGCGTGGGGGCGCCGGGGAAGAGCGTAGGGCGCTCACGGTCTATTATCTTTAGCAATTCGTCTATCTGGAAGCGCGGGACCAAGATGAGCGCGCCGGAGAGGGCTATGGTCAGATTGAGCGCAACGGTCATAGCGTAGACGTGAAAGAGGGGCAATACACACAGGCATATCTCTTGGGCCGGTCGGGCGCGGGGAAACCATGAGCGCGCTTGGAGGGTGTTGGCTACTAAGTTTCTCTGGGTGAGCATGGCTCCTTTGGGGATGCCGGTCGTCCCGCCGGTGTACTGAAAGAGCGCGATGTCACTGCTCTGCACGGGGATTTCTGGCGCGCGAGCGGGAGCGCTCCGTATGAGATCGGAGAAGAGATAGACGTTGGGAGGCGCGGGCTTGATTCTCTTGGGGTGCTCTTTGAGCAGATACCCCAAGCGCAGCAGCCCGGGGAAGAACTCTTGCACCCCGGTGACAATGACGCGCTTGAGATTCGTCCGCCCCTGAACGTGCAGGACCTTCTCGTAGAAGCGATCGAGAGTAATGAGTGTCTCAGCTTGGGAATCTCCTAAGATGACTTGGAGCTCGTCTTCGGTGTAGAGGGGATTGGTCTGGACGACGGTCAAGCCCGCTTTGAGTGCGCCGTAGAACGCGATGACAAACTGCGGGATATTGGGCAACATCAGCGAGATCCTCTCGCCCGGCTGGGCGCCGATCTTTAGCAAAGCTGCCGCGAAGCGGTCCACCAGCTCGCGCAAGTGACCGTAGGAGATCCGTTGCCCAAAGAAGATCAACGCCGGTGCCTTCTCGTATTTCTCGGCTGAGCGATCCAAGAAGTCATAGAGCGGTCTGTTGGGGTACGTGAGGGTAGGCGGGATATCTTCAGGGTAATGTCGGAGCCAGGGCTTCGCGGTCATAGGGGCTTCACCATCGAAAGTATACGAGAAGCGGGCCTGAGTCTGCAAATTGATTTTCGTCACAATGCGCGCTATACTGTGCCCAATGAGAGTAGAGAGGCTGTGTGCTGTTGCCGGAGTAGTGGCGCTCGACCAGGCGAGCAAGGCTTTCGCTCTGAAGTCTTTAGAGCCTGGCCGGCCCGTCGAGATCATAGACGGCTTCTTCCGCTTGACGCTCACGTCTAACGACGGCGGGGCCTTTGGACTCTTTCAGGGCTTTGGCAGCGCCATTGCGTTTCTCGCGGCCCTTGTGAGTCTAGGGATTCTGGGGCTGTTGCTCTGGGGCCCGCCTCAGCCGCGGTCTATGATCGTGGGGCTGATTTGCATTGCCGGGGGGGCTGTGGGCAACCTGACCGATCGTTTCACGCACGGCGCGGTCATTGATTTTTTGGAATTTCGCTGGCAGGATCTCAGTTGGCCCGTCTTCAATCTCGCTGATGTGGGAATCGTCATTGGGACGGGCTTAGTAATATGGGCCTTGCTCACCCATCATGCTCCCGAACGGGAACACGTATGAACGACGCGGGTCTCTTCATCGTCTTTGAGGGAATAGATGGCAGTGGGAAATCCACGCAGATTCGTGCTCTACAAGAGCGTCTGCGCTCGATTGGCATCGCGGCGTTGGCCATCCGCGAGCCTGGGGGCACCCCTGTGGGGGAGCAGATTCGGCAGATCTTATTGGAGCGTCCGGGAGAGATGGAGCCTATGACGGAGCTCTTGCTGTATGAGGCCTCACGCAGCGAGCTGACCCGAACTGTCCTCCGCCCGGCGCTCGCTCAAGGGCGCGTCGTCTTATCCGACCGCTTCGCCATGGCGAGCTTAGCCTATCAGGGCTACGGCCGGGGCCTCGACTTCACCGTGGTGCACCAATTCAATAGAGTAGCGACCAACGGGATCGAGCCGTCGCTGACGATCATACTCGACGTGCCCGTCGAGATCGCGTTGGCGCGCAAGAGAAGGGCGTTTGACCGTCTGGAGCGGGCGGGACGGGAGTTTCACGAGCGCGTGCGCCAGGGATATCGTCAGTTAGCTCAACAGACGCCCCGCAGTCTCTTGCTCGATGGAACGCGGCCGGCGGCCGAGCTGGCTGAGACTATCTGGGAAGCCGTTCGGCCGTTGTTGAAACGTCTAGAATGCTGAAGGAGGGAAGGAGTAATGGAGTTTTCGTGCGGACGCGATGAATTTCTCATGGGCGTGAAGGTCGTCAGTCGGGCGTTGGGCCGGGCGACGAGCATGCCCATCTTGGCCGGGCTCAAGTTGGAGACGAAGAAAAATCAATTAATGCTCTATGCGACAGATTTAGAGCGTGCTATCTGGTGCTCCGTTCCCGTGGAGAACCGCGGGGGCGACGAAGCGATCGTGCTCAATGGCGAGCTGCTCGTGAAGATCGCCAACACCCTGCCGGCCGAGACGTTCGAGTTGAAGACGATCTCCGGCACGGGGAAAGTCGAGATCGTCTCTGGCGGGGCGACGTTTGATCTCTTCCGACTCTCGCTGGAAGACTATCCTGAAGTGCCGACTCTTCCCAAGGAGCCCATCTGCATTTTGGGGAAGAAGCAACTGGAGCGCAGTTTGGAACTAGTCGCGTACGCGGCGCTCTCAGCGCGTGAGACGGCTCGCTTGAGCCTGACTGGGGTCAATATAGTCTTAGAGCAAGAGACCCTGAAGGTCGTGGCGACGAACGGGTATCGTCTGGCGCTCAAGGCCGAATCGCTGGTGCAGAAGGCGTCCCGCGAGGGAGAATTTCTCGTCGCGGCGGACTCGCTGCGGGATCTTTCGGGAATCCTCTCTCAAGTGGATGCAGAACACGTTGAACTCTATCAGTCTGAAAACTATCTCTTCTTCAAAGCGGGTTCGGTAGTCTTTGTCGGGCGGCTGATTGAAGAAGCGTACCCCGATTTTGAGAAGGTCATTCCCAAAGAGAACCCCATTGGCATTACTGTCGAGCGAAAGCTCTTCTTAGAGGCGTTGCAGCGCGCCCAGATTACTGCGGCTGAGGAGTCCGACGCGGTGATCTTGAGTGTCGAGGGCACTACGCTCAAGCTCAGTTCGCAAGCCGCCGAGAAGGGGGAAGCTCATGAGACCATCCCCTTGAAGAAGAAGGCCCAGCCGGTCAAGATCAGTTTTCGCGCGGAGTATCTCATAGACGCGCTGAAACGCCTGCAGAGTGACGAAGTGAGGCTGTGGCTGGCGGACGCGGAGAGCGCGGGGCTGCTCGAACCCGGCGAGAGCGAAGCCGATCAGGGCTTCTTGTACGTCTGTATGCCCATTCGCATGGACTTCTAATCGTTCTTGCGCTTGCGCAAGAACGTCGGGATGTCCCAGTCGTCGGAGCGCGCCTCTTTGCGGATGGAGCGCTCGACTTTCTCGATGAGCTCCTCTTCGTCTTCTTCGGCGAGATCAATGCCGCGCTCGATCTTCTCTTCTTTGGAGAGTTCTTCGCGCTCTTTGAACCCCGTCGCGATCACGGTGATGCGCACGCGCTCGAAGCCCTCGCGCACGACCGCGCCGAAGAATATATCGGCTTGATCGGAGAGCGTATCTCGCACCAGCGAGGCTGCTTCCGTGACCTCTTCGAGGGAGAGATCGGGGCCTCCCGTGATGTTCAATATCAATCGTTGGGCCCCCTCGATAGAGCCCTCAAGCAGGGGGCTGGTGATCGCGTTGCGCGCGGCATCGCGGGTGCGGTTCTCCCCCTCGCCCTCGCCGATGCCCATCAGGGCTGTCCCGGCGTTCCGCATCGTCGCCTCGACATCGGCAAAGTCGAGATTGATCATCCCTGGGGTTGTGATCAGGTCGGAAATCCCTTGGACGCCCTGGCGCAATATGTCATCAGCAAGCTCGAAGGCCTTTACAAGGGGCATCTCCGGTGGGGCAACTTTAAGGAGACGATCGTTGGGAATGGCGATGAGCGTGTCCACGTACTGTTTGAGCTCTTCGATCCCCTTCTTGGCGCGCTCGGCCCGCAGCCGCCCCTCGAACGAGAAGGGCTTGGTGACGATAGCCACCGTGAGCACCCCGGCTTCGCGAGCTAATCGCGCGATGACCGGCGAGGCCCCCGTCCCGGTGCCCCCGCCCATCCCCACGGTTAAGAAGACCATATCAGTGTCTTCTAACAGCGCCGCGAGTTCAGCTTCTGACTCTTCAGCGGCCTTGCGCCCGACCTCGGGGTTGCCCCCGGCCCCAAGCCCCGCAGTGAGCTTCGCCCCGATCTGGACCGTCCGGTCGGCCTCCACAATCGAGAGCACCTGCGCGTCGGTGTTGACCGCGATAAGCTCGACATCTTTGACTTTGGCCTTCTTCATGCGGTCGACAGCGTTGCCGCCGCCACCGCCCACGCCGATCACTTTAATCCGTGCCAAGCCGTTTCGGCCCATAAAACCCCCTACCCCCGGAAGAAGCGGTTGAGCCAGCGTAACACCCTCCCAAAGAACCCAGCCAAGCCCCTGCTCGACGAGCCTTTCAGCCCCCAATACCGCGGGGCGGTATCGCCTCGATCCCTGTACTCCTTCGATTCCACCGCGTATTTGACGAGCCCGATCACCGTCGAATAGACGGGACTTTCCACGATGTCGCGCAGGCCGTGGATCCCTTGGGGGTTCCTCCCCCGCCGCACCGAGATGTCGTAGCGCTGGGAAACGAATTCCGGCAAGCCCTTCAGCAGCGACGTCCCACCGGTCAAGACAATCCCCGCGGGGATGAGATCGCGATAGCCGACATCTTCGATCTCCCCCATAGCAAGATCGAACAGCTCTTCGAGTCTGGGCTCGATGATCTTGGCGAGCTTTCTCTTTGAAATCGTCTTCTTCTCCTCACTGATGGTCGTGATCTCGATGCGCTCTTCCTCAGCGGCTTCATCGCCCAAGCGGGGCAAGCCCTCTTGGATCTTGATGCGCTCTGCTTCTTCGTAGCTGACCCGCAGACCCACGGTGATGTCGTTGGTGATATGCTCCCCCGCGATGGGCAGGATCTTGCTGAACCAGATGTCGCCGTCGCGGAAGATCGCAATATCGGTCGTCCCGCCGCCGATGTCCATCAGGGCTACCCCGAGCTCTTTTTCGGCTTCGTTAAGAACAGCATAGCTGCTCGCCAGGGGCTGCAGCACGATCTGTTCGACTTCGATGCCCAGATTATTCACACAGCGCCGGATGTTGTGGACTGCTGTGATCGAGCCGGTCACGATATGCACGTCCACTTCGAGGCGCGTGCCGGTCATCCCCACGGGATCGGTGATCCCCTCTTGGCCGTCTACGATATATTGGCGCGGAATGACGTGGATGAGCTGGCTATCGGGCGTGATCTGCACCGCTTGGGCAGTGTCGATCACCCGATGGACGTCATCGAGCGTTATGATGCGATCGGGGCGCGAGATCGAGACCGTCCCGGAATTGTTAATGGACGAGATATGTTTGCCGGCGATCCCCGCGTAGACGCGCTCGATCTTGACATCGGCCATGTTTTCGGCTTCTTCGATGGCGCGCCGGATCGAAGCTGTTGTTTCGCCAATGTCCACGACAACGCCCTTCTCCAGCCCGTGCGAGGGGGCCTTCCCCATGCCGATGATCTCGATGTTCCCGTCCTCGACGTTACAGACGAGGGCGACAACTTTGGTCGTGCCGATGTCCAAACCGACGATGATCTCCCCCATTCCCTCATCACCATCCTTACTGACGAGCTCCGACGACAACCACCCGCTCGAAGCGCAGATCGAGCTTTGTGAGGTTGCGACGGCCCAGAAGAGCAAGAATCTTATGCAGACGCGCAAGGTCCCTCCGGACGTCATAGATGTTCATCAAGACATCCGGGCCATCACGAAAAGACAGTATCATAGTGCTCCCTTCCAAGTGCACAGTCTGTATGCTATTGAGCAGATCCCCCGGCGCGCTCGAGAGGGCGCTCAAAGGGGCTACGTAAAAGGGATCAGCCAGGCGGCGGCCACGCTCGGTCTCTACGGTCTCCGGGTCGACCAAGATCGGCCCAAAGGGCGGCGCTTCGGCTTCGAGGAAGAGCCATCCTTCAGTGTCCATCCAGAAGAGCTTCTTCCCCAGTTGGGCGACCATGAAGGCTTCCTTCTCTGTGAGTATAATGCGTACTCGCCCCCAGAGGGCCCTCCTGACGGAGACGTCACGGACATCAGGGAGCCGCATGAGGGCCTGCCGCGCGGCCTCGGTATCCGCGGTCAGCCAATTCATTCCGATCTGGATCGGAAATCTCTGCAGAACCGCCTCGGCTTGGATCCTCTCACCACCCTCGACGGTGATCTCTCGTACTATCAGGTGCTTGTACCCCGCGAGAGCGAGCACAAGCCCTGCTATTGCTCCTAGAACCACGCGTCGCACGTCATTCACGAGACGACGGCGAGCTCCAGCTTCAACTCCACCCCCCAGTATTTAAGCACAACGGACCGGGTGATGTCAATTAGCTGAAGGACATCTCGGCTGGTTGCCCCCCCCTCGTTGACGATAAAGTTCGCATGCTTTGTGGAGATTCTCGCTCCCCCGACCCGGTATCCCTTCAATCCCGCTTGGTCGATGAGCTGCCCCGCGGTGGCCCCCGCCGGGTTGCGCCAGACGCAGCCTGGGCTGGGAACCCCCAGAGGCTGGCGCTCCCGACGCCGTCTCAGCAGCGCCTCCCCATCCCATGATTTCCCCGTTCCCAAGGCAAATTCTCCCTCAATCACAATGAGTCGCTCTCCCTGGAATCGGCTCGACCGATAGCCGAACCGGCATTCCTCGGGAGTAAGAGTAATGAATTTCCCGTCAAAAGTCAATGCCCCCACCCGAGTGACGACATCGGAGATGGTCCCCTCGGGGATCCCCGCGTTCATGACTAAAGCCCCGCCGACACTCCCGGGTATCCCCACCAAGAAGTCGAGGTCGCGCAGCCCAATAGCACGGACCTTTGAGATCAGGGCAGCCAAGCTCGCTCCCGCCTGCGCACGGATTCTGTTCTCTCTGAGCTCGATTCGCCCCAACGACGGCCCCAGCTTGATGACGACCCCGCGATACCCCTCGTCGGGGAAGAGCACGTTGGTCCCGTTCCCAAGGACGATCCACGGCAGGCCCCGCTCGCGAGCAAATGCGAGCGTCTCGTGAATATCTTCTAAGGCCGCGGGGACGACAAAGTACTCCGCCGGCCCGCCGATCCGCAATGACGTGTGCCGCGCCAGGGGCTCGTCTACTTTCAGCGTGCCACGGATGCGGCTCTGCAGTCTCTCATAGCTTTCTCTCTTGAGGGGGGTCATACGAATCACCCTGATATGACTGATTCCAGATTCGAGCAAGCTGCTGCAGCTCGGTGCCCAGATCTCCCGCGCCAAAGCCGATAACGAAGTCCCCAGGGCACACCAGATGTGAAAGTCTTCGCGCGAAGTCCTCCCCACGGGGAAGGTACGTGACGGCCCCGTGGCGCTGATGCAAAGCTTTCAAGAGAAGCGTGACATCCACGCCAGCAATGGGACGCTCAAACGCGGGATAGATATCGGTGAGCACGACCATATCCGCGAGATCAAATGACGTGCTGAATTCCCGGCCCAGATAGTACGTGCGGGTATATCGGTGGGGCTGGAAGAGCGCGACGATCCGAGAGGGATGCCAGCTCTGGCGGATCGCTTGGAGATTGCGCGTGATCTGTTCCGGCAGATGGGCATAGTCGTCCACGATGGTGATCCCATTGCGGACGAGAATTTGGAAGCGTCTTTCTGGCAACTGAAAATCTCTCAGATGGGCGGCCATATCAGTGAATGACAACCCCAGCTGACGACCTACGACGAGGGCCGCCAGGGCGTTGTAGACATTGTGAATGCCGGGGGCATAGAGGAGTTCGACAGCTCCAACGCGCCGTCCGCGCCATGAGATCTCAAAAGTTGTGCGGGACTGATAAAAGTGTATATCGTGGGCAACCAGGTCCGCCGGACGCTCGATGCTATAGGTGAGGACAGCAGGGAGCTGCTCGATGACGGCTCGTCGTGCCCCTGGGTCATCGGCGCAGGCAACGCAGAGGGCGCTCTGGCTGGCAAACTGGGTGAAGCTCGCTAGGAGTGCCTCCTCGCTGCCGTAGAAGTTGAGATGATCCCGACTGATGCTGGTGATGACGGCGATCTGAGGGTGGAGCTTTAAGAAGTGTCCGTCGCTCTCGCAGACCTCAGCGACGAGATATTTGCCCAGACCCAGGCGGGCGTGCGTTCCTACCGAAGGGGATGCGGCCCCAATGACGAAGGTCGGATCGAGCCAGGCGCGCTCGAGCAGAGTAGTGATCATGGCTGTTGTCGTGGTCTTGCCGTGTGTGCCGGTGACACCGATGGTGTATCGGGAGGATGAGAGGTCGTTGAGGAGATCGAGTCGGTGGAGGATGGGCATGCCGCAGCGGTGGGCTTCGAGCACCTCTTTATTATCTGGGGGGATGGCTGAAGAGATGACCACGTGAGTGACGTCTTGCAGGTGCGACGCCGAGTGCCCAATCTCTATGGGGATGCCCAGGGAGCGGAGCTCCTTGGTGCGTCGGTTCTCTTCAATGTTACAACCGCTGATGCGGAACCCCAGCTCAGAGTAGACTTTGGCCAGCCCACTCATGCCGTCGCCGCCGATCCCGATAAAGTGCAGATGTGTTCTGTGAGCTCGTGACATCGAGAAGCACCTCGCGCAGAATGTGATTGAGCGCATCTGCACGCTGAGAGATGAAAGCTTCCCTCTTCAGGTGCAGAGCGGCTTTGATCTCCTGGACGAGTCGTCCAGGGGTGAGTTCGGATTCTGGTAAGAGAATGAAATGCTTGGCGAGCTGTTTGGCGTTTGCTGTCTGGTGATCGCCCGCGGCCCCTCGCCACGGGATGACAATCGCGGGCTTGTTCAGAACAGAGAGCTCTGCCAGCGTCGCCGCGCCAGCACGACAGACTACTACATCAGCTGTCGCCAGGGCTGTACCCATCTCGTGAATATAGGGGATGCACCTAATCCCGACCCCTCCCTTCCCTTGAGGGGAGGGGGTCAGGGGGTTAGGTCCGGTAACGATCAAAAATTGGAGATCTGGGCACTCGTCGTGCGCGGCTATTGCAGCTTCTGTCAGGGCTTTCGATCCGCGGCTGCCGCCAAAGACCAAGACCGTCTTTTTATCTGTGCGCAAACCAAAGCGCTCCGGATCGGGCCGAGCGGAGAGAATCTCTGGGCGGACGGGCAGCCCCGTGACAGTGCTATGTCGAGACCGGAGCCACCGTGCTGTGCTCGCGTACGTGAGAAAGACCCTTCTGGCCCGTGGGGCAAAGAGCCGGGTCACCAGCCCGGGGAAGAGATTCTGCTCGTGTATATAGAGGGGAATTCCAAGAAGAGCTCCCCAAAACAAGGGGGCAAACGCCCCGTAGCCTCCAAAGCCGATGATCGCTGCCGGGCGCACCTTCAAGATGATCCGGAGCGCTTGGGCGAGCGCGACGGGGATCTGGGCTATAGCAACCAGCGCCCAGAACGCCCACCAAGGGCGCTGGCCAGGACGCGCGATCCCACGAATAGAGAGCTGATAGAACTCAACCCAGGGGTACCGCGGCAGCACGCGCGCTTCAAGTCCATAGCGGCTGCCTACGTAGACAAGCCGAGCATCGGGTTCAGCGCGAGAAAGCCCCTGTAAGAGGGCGAGGGCGGGATAGAGATGGCCTCCCGTCCCGCCCCCGCAGATGAGAAACGTCTTCATGTGATCCCTTTCGCGAGATGTTGAGCAGAATCCCGGTCATAGCGAATGAGACGATCAGCGATGACCCGCCATAGCTGATGAACGGCAGTGTCAAGCCGGTGACGGGGAGGATGCCCGTGGCCACGCCGAGGTTGATCGCCGCTTGAGAGGCGATGGTAAATGTTATTCCCGAAGCCAAGAGCATTCCGAAGCGATCCGGCGCACGGCGCGCGATCGAGTACCCCACCCATGTGAGAGAGGCGAACAACCCTATGATGAGCAGTCCGCCGAGCAATCCCAGCTCCTCCCCAATGATGGCAAAGATGAAATCGTTATACGGCTCTGGGAGGAAGAGCAGCTTCTCGCGGCTCTCGCCCAGACCTCGCCCCACGATTCCCCCGGAGCCGATAGCCGTCAGCGATTGGACGAGCTGATAGCCCTCAGCCGTGCTGTATTTGAACGGATCTACGAAGGCTAGCAGCCGACTGAGGCGATACGGGGCAGCGATGAGCACCAGGGTGAGGGCGGGCACGGCCATGAGTACTACTCCGAGGAGATGGCTCACTCGTGCCCCCCCTATGAAGAGCATATAAAGGGCGATAAGAAAGAAGATGAGGGCCATGGCGAAGTCGGATTGCTTGAGCGCCATCAGAGCTGCTCCAGATGTGATGAGGAGGGGTGGCAAGACCCCTTCAGAGAACTTTGTGATCTGTTGGCTTTTGCGCGTGCAGAACGCGGCGAACGAGATGATGAGGGCCACTTTTAAGAATTCCGTCGGTTGGGGCTGGAAGGGTCCAGGTAGCCGCAGCCAACTGCCGCGGATCGAAAAGCCGGGGATGAGCGTCAGGGCGGTCATTCCTAGAGTGACTAGCAAGAGTGTGTGATCTTTGTTGAGCAGAGCGCGATAGTCGAATCGGGCCCCTAGCCAGAAGAGAGCGACTCCGAAGAAGAGCGCGATGAGCTGTTTGATGAGCAGATAGGTGGGAGAATCATAGCGGACAGCGGCGAGGGGGAAGCTGGCGCTGGCGACCATGACCACGCCCAGGAGAGAGAGCGCCGCGACTATAACGACGAGCTTGGACATGCCCACCTGCGCACCTCCCTATAGAGCGTTCTCTGTTATACGTGATAGAGAGGCGCTTTCGAAGGACCCCTGTCGAAGCCCTCCTGGGGGTTTGTCTTGATGGGACGGGACGGGTGTCCTTGGATTTCACCGGGCTGCCTGCTGCGCACGCAAGACGGCTTGCCGGAAGGCTTCGCCGCGCTCCTCATAGCTTTGAAATTGATCGAAGCTGGCGCACGCCGGCGAGAGCAGACACGTCGCGCCGGGATGGCGCAACGCGTGCTCAACGGCTTCAGAAAAATCCCTGACGAACGAGAAGTACGTGATCTGGGCCCTCTGTAATTCTTTAGCGATCTGGGGTGCTGCCTCCCCGATCAGCAGAATTTCACAGATGGGCTTCGAGCGCAATTCTTGCACCAGAGGGGCAAAATCTAAGTTCTTGTTGCGGCCTCCCAGAATGAGCACCAATGGCCCCGAAAACGCCTCCACGGCCGCAAGCGTCGCTGCGGGGGTCGTCGCCTTGGAGTCGTCATAGAACTTCACCCCGTTGACCTCGGCGATGAACTCCTGGCGGTGGGGCAACTGCACGCGCCGGAGGACCTCATCACCCGGTGGGGGCAGATTCGGCTCGAAGACCCGACACGCGGCCAACGCCGCGGCTATGTCTTCTTTGAGGTGCCGTGGAGCTGCGAGATGGGACACTTCTGATAGCAACTCGTCATAATAGACCACGCGCGATTGCGGAGGAGCGGGGAGCTTAAGATGCCGAGGCATCACGAGCACATCGCGCTCACCCTGATTCTCAAAGATTCTATATTTGACTCTGATATAGCTCTCGACGGTGCCATGGCGGTCGAGATGGTTCGGGGCGATATTTAAGAGCACTGCGACGGCAGGCCGGAATCTTTCTATAGATTCGAGCTGGAAGCTGCTGACTTCGAGAACGACAATCGTTTCAGGAGTGATCTCGTGCAGTCGAGCGATGAGCGGTGTCCCGATGTTGCCCGCGAGGACGACGGGGCGCCCCTTGCCCATGAGCAACTCGGCGATGATATGGACCGTGGTGCTCTTCCCATTGGTGCCCGTGACAGCGATGAGAGAACTGCTGGGGCAGAGCCGATAGGCCAGCTCCAGCTCGCCCCACAGGGGGATCCCTCGGGCTCGGGCCTCCTGGACGATGGGAGCGCTTATCGGGACACCCGGCGAGAGGACGATGAGCTGGGCATCGAGAGCGCGCTCGGTGTGCCCGCCCTCCTCAAAACTGAGAGACTTTCTGACGAGCTCCTGGCGCAAGGGCAGTGATAGAGAAGAGTGATCGCTCACGAAGACTCGTGCCCCGCGTGCGTGCAGCGCTTCTGCTGCGGCCAGACCGCTGCGTCCGGCCCCGAGTATAGTGATCTTTTTCCCGCGAAAGTCACAGGTGCTCATGAGAGCTATCGTAAACGGGGAGCAAGCTCTCTGTAAAGGAAGGGCGGAGCGCTCGGGGGGGACGTTTGGCTCTAGCGGCTCTCCTCGAGGCACTCCGCAAGGCGGTTCTCTAAGATTTGGCTGGGATGGAACTGCTCCAACTGTAAGAAGTACTCGGCGACCTGTATCAAGGCGGCTTGGGGGACAAGCCCGACGATCTCGCTGCCCACGATGGGGACTCCCCAGCGCCGCGCCTCGCACCGGATCAGCTCGAAGACCTGATAGATCGGGGTCTTCTCGAAGTTTGTCAGGTTCATGGAGACTTGGACGATCCCGCGCTCCTTGAGGGCGAATCCCAGGGCTTTGACGTAGCGCAACCCCCCATCGGAGCCGCGCACGGCCTTGGCAATAGATTGGGCAATCTCCAGATTATTGGTGCCCAGGTTGACATTGAAAGCGATCAGCGGGGGGCGGACTCCGACGGCGCTGACGCCCGCCGTGGGATGAACGACCCGTTCGCCGAAATCTGGGGCCCAGTCGGGCTCTTGGATCTTGGCGAAGAAGTTCTCAAACTCCCCCTTGCGAATGTACGCGAGATCGCGACGCTCCGGCCGGGTCGCTGCGTCTTCATAGAGATAGACCGGGACTTTATATCGCTCCCAGATCGCCTGGCCGACCCGTCGGGCGATCTCAATGCACTCTTTTTTTGTGACCCCACGCAGCGGCACAAACGGGATGACGTCGACCGCTCCCATGCGGGGGTGCTCCCCCTTGTGCTTTGTCAGGTCAATGAGCTCGACGGCCTTAGCAACGAGATTGAGAACAGCAGCCTCCACCGAGGCGGGCTCGCCCACGATCGTGATGACCGTGCGGTTGTGATCGGCATCGGGGTCGACATCGAGGAGGATCGCGCCAGGGGTCGCTCGCACTGCCGCAGCGATGGCGTCAATCTTTGAGTGATCCCGCCCCTCGCTAATGTTCGGCACGGATTCGACCATCGGCTTCATCTTCTCACTCCGGGGTGAAGCTCTCGACCGCAACCGACAGGGACGCCTCCGCGACGAGCGCTCCCTCGACGGTGGCCCAGACGCGAGCGCGGTAGAACCCGTCGCGCCCGCGCTCCAGCTGGGCTTCATAGATAAGCTGATCTCCGGGCTGGACGGGGCGGCGAAAGCGCGCGCGATCCACGCCGACTAAGTAGCCGCTTCGGCCCGGAGAAACCTGGCTGATGAGCAGCCCGACGGTCTGGGCCATGCCCTCGAGAATTAAGACGCCGGGCATGATAGGCCGCTCCGGGAAGTGCCCCGCAAAGAACGGCTCGTTGTGCGTGACGTTCTTGAGCGCGCGCACGCGCCCATCGCCCCATTCCAGCACCCGATCTACGAATAAGAACGGGTAGCGATGAGGCAAGATGCGTTGGATCTCGTCCATGCCCCGTTATTGTCCCTGATTGAGGATCTTCAGCACGTCATACGTGATATCTTCGAGCGCATTGGGGTCGGCGTAGAGCACGACGTCCTTGCGCTGCGTCACCCAGTGATACCCGCGCTCTTTGGCGATTTGCTCGACCACTTTGATCATCTCGCCCTGGATCTCCGCGGTGAGCTGGAGATCGAGCTGTTGCAGCTCCTGCTGCAAGCGCGCGGCTTCGCGCTGGAACTCGTCCTCGCTCATCAGCCCCTTCTTGAACTTGTCTTGGAGGGCTTTCAGCTCGTTCTGCTTCTTCTCCGCCTCAGTCCTGAATCTCTGCACAGCTTCCCCGGTCTTCTTGTAGTCTTGGAAGACCTTCTCGGCGTTAATATAGGCGATGCGCAAGCCCGAGCCCCCCTTCGCCAATTGAGCTTTGAGATCCTGCACTTCCTGCTCCAACTGGGCGACTTTCGCCCTGAGATCGTCCAGGTTCTGCGCACCCCCTTGGGATTGACAGCCTCCCACAAGAAGCGCCACGGCCAGCAGCCCGATCCCGATCCACACTTTGTGCATACCCTTCCTCCTTTAGTGAATGAAAGATTTGTTTGCTAGAACAGCGTTCCGAAGCCGAACTGAAAGACCGGCACGATGGGGATTCCCGTCTCTGAAAATGGCCAGGCTACGATGAACCGCACGTCCCCGACGAACGGGGTCGTCAAACGCATCTCGAAGCCCACCGATTGGCGCCATCCCACCCCCTCCGCCCACCCGGTGTCATAATAGAAAGCCCCCCAAATGTTCTCGGCAAGCTCCATACGGTATTCGATATTGGCCAGACCAAACTGGTTGGTGAACGACATAGCCCAGCCGCGCACGGTCGTGACGCCGCCAAAACCAAAGCGCTCTTGCGTGGGGAGCGTCACCCCCCACGCTCCGTAGAGCCGCACCGAGAGCGTCTGGCGTTCGAGCGTCATCCAATGGTGGGTCCAGATCCCTTGGAGCTTGGTGAACTCCGTGCCAGGGGCGAACTTGCCCGCTTGCTCAAGCGTGGCGATGAGCTGGCCGCCTGAGGTCGGGAAGAGCGGGTTGTTGCGCGTATCCCGCATGATGTCAAAGCCTACCGACATGATGAAGCTCTTCTCGTTTATGGGCTCGGCCTTCCAGACGTTCTCGTAGCGCAGGCGCAGGGTCAGCGTCAGATCCGACGTCACGGGATAACTGACGGAGAATTTCGCCCCGGCTTGGGTCATGGTGTGGGGTTGGGGATCGGTCTGCTGCTGGGTGTTGTCAAAGAGCGAGACCTCAACGGCGTTGTACTCCTTGAAGTACCCTGTGGTCTTGTAGTTAAAAGAATAATTGAGCACTGCCTTGCCGACCAGGCCGCGGTCGAGCGAGAGATCGATATCTTGAGCCGTCCCTAAGATATTCTTCCAGCCCAGGGTGAGCTGGCCGACCAGGCCGACTTGGGGATTGAAGCTGACCCCGCCCTTGACGTTGCCCAATTGATCCTCCTCGACGACGCTGACCGCCATCTCGACTGCTCCTGTTGATTCGTCCACGATCTTGGGTTGGATGTTGACCCCGTCTTGTTTGAAGTATCCCAACTGCAAGAGATTTCTGAAGCTATCGCGCAGAGAGTTCTCGTTGGTGAGGTCTCCCTCCTTGAAGCGCAGCGCCTTGCGGATGACCATCTCCGAGGTGCATTGCCTGGGAAACTCTATCACCTTGGGGATGATCACGGACTTCAGGCCGGGCTTGCACGAGTTGGAGATCGTGACTTTGGTGATCTTCCCTTCGGTGATGCGGACGGTCAGCACACCATCGGCCAGTGACTCCGTGAGAAAATTCACGAGCATATACCCTTCGATGCGATAGAGATCGTAGACGCGCTTCAACGCGCTCATTATGGCAAAGTTATTGATCAGTCCTTGGGGAAGGGGGCCGATGAGCCTCTGCAGCCGGTCTAGGGAGTAGACGGTAGCCCCGGTCAGTCGGATCGCTCGGATCTCGGTCGGGGCGTCTATGAGACGGCGCTCCTTGAGGTTCCAAATGATCTTGACGGAGTTGGGCTTGCTCCCCTGCTCGACGCCGATAGTGTGTTCATCGCTGGGGTAGAAGTAGACGGAGCGATTGAGGGCCTTCACGGCTTCTTGGATGGGAGCGATCTTGACCGGCTCGCCCACGGGCAGTTGCAGCAAGTGTTTCACTTGGGACTCCGGGACCTCCTGGAGCCCGCGAATCTCCACGGCGTCGAGCTTGCCCTCGACGATCTGGATCGTGAGCGTCTGCTTCTCTCTATTGAAGGCTGGCTCGACCCCGATGAACGTGTAGCCCTTCTTGAGATAGAACTGCGTGATCGTGTTCTCGATGATCTTCTCATCGAACCATTTCATATTGAGGGGCTTATTCTCTTCGACCTTGGCCTCGCGCAGCGCGTCAATGAGCTCATCGCGGCGCGCCAGCTTCATCTTATAGGGGAAGAGCCTGATCCCCCAGATATCTATCAAATAGAACTGATAGCTCTCGTTCCCGGTGAACTCGATCTTCTTGACGACCGGGTTCTCCACGACGCGATAGATCACGCGAATGCCGTTTTGGAGTATTCTGTAATCGGCCTCGACTTTTTCCAGGGTGCCCAAGGCACGCAGGGCCTCTGCCCCCTTCTCGATGTCTTCCAGGGTGATCCGCGAGCCGAGGTTGAACGGCAGCGCGTCGTAGATCTCGCGCTTGGTCAGGGCTTTGTTGCCCATGATCACGACCTCGCGCACCGTGTAGGCTCTCTCCTGAGCCAGCCCCACCACAACCCCCACCAGCACCAACCCTACCCAGACGGCAACGACAGTTTTTGTTCTGTGCAGCACTTACATACCTCCTTCGAGTACGCTTTCTTCGGAACTGCGATACTGAATCGCTTCAGCGATATGCGCCGCCCGAATCATCTCCGATTGATCCAAGTCCGCGATCGTGCGGGCGACCTTCAGCACCCGGGTATAGGCTCGCCCGCTCAGACCCCAATGGTCAATAGCCCGCTCGAGCAGACCCCGCGCCGTGGGTTCGAGAGCAGCCTGGACATACGTCTGCATCTCGCGAGGCCCCATCTGCGCGTTGGCGAAGATCCTTCCGCCAAAGCGCTCCCGCTGGATCCGGCGAGCTCGCTCCACGCGCGCCCGGACGCTCTGTGAGCTTTCTCCTGTGGGCTTTCCCATCAGCTCCTCTTTGGTCAACCGCGGTACCTCCACGAATATGTCTATTCTATCAAGAAACGGGCCGGAAATCCGCTTGCGGTAGCGCTTCACGTCGAGAGGGCTGCATCGGCAGGGCTTTTTCGCATCTCCCCGATGGCCGCACGGGCAGGGGTTCATGGCCGCGACGAGCATAAAATTTGCGGGAAACGTCAAGGCTGCTGCCGCGCGCGACAGGGTGATCGCGCGCTCTTCCAAGGGCTGGCGTAGCGTCTCCAGCACCTCACGATCAAATTCTGGCAGCTCGTCTAGAAATAAGACGCCATGATGGGCCAGAGAGATCTCGCCGGGGCGGGGCAGACCGTGTCCTCCACCGACCATGCCTGCGTACGAGATCGTATGATGCGGGGCGCGGAAAGGCCGCGCCAGCACCAACGGGCGATCTGCGGGCAACAGCCCAAGAATACTGTAAATCTTTGTCACTTCTAAAGACTCTTCAAACGAGAGTTGGGGCAAGATCGTAGGCAAGCGCTTGGCCAGCATGCTCTTGCCCGATCCTGGCGGCCCAATGAAGAGAATATTGTGTCCCCCAGCGGCCGCGACTTCGAGAGCGCGCTTGGCTTGCTCTTGGCCCTTGATCTCGCTCAAGTCACAATCGTAGAGCGGGCCATCGCCGGATAGGAGAGTGGGCTCGACCGTCGTCGGCTGCAACGCAAGCTCGCCGTTGAGAAAGGCGATCGCTTGCTGGAGATTCTCCACGGCGTAGACTGCTACAGACGAGACGATAGCAGCTTCCTTGGCGTTGCCCGCGGGGACGATGACGCCCTTGAGATTGTGTCTTCTCGCAGCCAGAGCGATGGGCAGGACGCCCTTGACCGGGCGGACCTCCCCGTCGAGCGACAGCTCCCCGAGCGCTAAAAATTCCGAAAGACGCTCGCCGGAAATCTGCCCCGTCGCCACTAAGATTGCCAGCGCCAAGGGCAAGTCAAGACCGACGCCTTCTTTGGGGAGATCAGCGGGAGCTAAGTTTACTGTGATTTTTTTTGCGGGAAAGTCGAAGCCCGCGTTCTTCAGGGCGCTGCGGATGCGCTCACGGCTCTCTTGGACTTCTTTTTGGGGCAGCCCGACGATAGTAAAGCTTGGCAACCCCAGCGCAATATCGCACTGGACTTCGATCAATTCTGCGTCAATGCCCACGACTGCCCCGCTGATAGCCTTGGCAAACATAAGCTCTTTGGCTCATGTATAGCACAAACGGGGAGACTTTACAAGCGCCGCAGGGCAAAGCCGATCACGTCGAACGGCTTGCGCCCAGGGTAGCGTGGCGCGGTCTTATTGGAGTAGTACAAGCTCATGACGAGCCCTTTGAGTCCGAGCTCGATCATGCGCAGTGTCGGGGTCCAACGCGTCTGACAGAGGCGTACAAACGTGCGGAGCAGCGGGGT
>JBBISQ010000007.1:0-39709 GCA_037441155.1 Candidatus Fraserbacteria bacterium | reverse complement strand
GATCAGTCTCGACGAGTTCTTCGAGGTGGCTCTGGCGGCTCTCGCCCGCGGGTATGAGAGATTTCTCGCAGAGGGGTTTGATTTTGTGCGAGAGGAATGGCAGAGGATGAGCGTGCTCCCCAAGAGTTTTTCGGTCGTGACCGGTGCCCAAAGACAAGAAGCTGAGGTGCTGGGGCTCTCTGAATCTGGTAAACTGATCGTGCGCATTCTCGATCAGGTGCGCGAACTCTCGAGCGAGGAAGTGACCCTATGCCTGCCGTAGCTGTCTTGGGAGCCCAGTGGGGCGATGAGGGCAAAGGGAAAGTGGTACATCTGCTCTCGCGCGATGCTCAGTATTGCGTGCGCTTCAACGGGGGCACCAATGCAGGGCATCGCGTCGTCACCAGTAAAGTTCGCGAGTTCGAAAGTTCAGAAGTTCGAAGGGTCGAAGGGTCTGACCCCGCGAACTCGCGACCCCGCGAACTTGAGACTCACGAGTTCAAGTTTCACTTGATCCCCTCGGGGGCCATACACGAGGGCTGTGCTGGGGTCTTAGCCCACGGTATGGTCATTGACCCCTACGCGCTCGTCCAAGAACTGAACGCCCTGCGCGAGCTGCGCGGCAGCGACCCTGAGATCTATATCAGCTCGAACGCGCATCTGCTCCTCCCCTATCACCCGGTGATTGAGCGTTTAGAGGGGGCTCAGTCCTTGCTGGACACGACGGCCAAGGGGATTGGGCCGGCCTATCGCGACAAGGCCGCGCGCATCGGGCTGAGGATGTCCGATCTGCTCTTCCCCCAAAGATTTGCAGAGAAGCTGTCGGCAGTCCTAGAGCGTTATCAGAAGCTCTGGCCCGCCAGCCCCGAGATCAAGCGTCTTCGGGCTTCGGCGCTCGCTGACGACGTGCTCGCCCTCTCAGAGAGCTTTCGGGATCGCATCGTTGACACGGTGCAGCTTCTGCACGACGCCATGGATCAGAACAAATATATAATCTTCGAGGGGGCTCAAGCGGCTCTGCTCGACCTCGATTTGGGGACGTATCCCTATGTGACGTCCTCGACGGCAACGATTGGCGGGATTGGCTCTGGGGCCGGGGTGCCTCCTCAGCGCGTCGGAAGAGTCGTCGGGGTAGTGAAAGCGTACACGACGCGGGTGGGGCATGGGCCGTTTCCCACGGAGGCTCGCGACAGCGCGGGGGATCGCTTGCGCGCCCAGGGGCACGAGTTCGGCACGACGACGGGACGTCCGCGACGCTGCGGCTGGCTCGACTTGGTCGCGCTGCGCTACGCCACGATGATAAACGGCTTCACAGAGATCGCCCTGACGAAGCTTGATGTGCTCACGGGCTTTGCCGAAATCCCTGTGGCGACGAGCTATCGGTATCATGGGCGCGTCGTGCACGAGTTCCCTACGGTCTGCGAGATCTTAGAAGAGTGCGAGCCCGTTTACGAGAAGCTACCCGGCTGGGAGGAATCACTCTCGGAGTGCCGAGAGTTCTCTGAGCTGCCCCGAGCAGCTCAGAGATATGTGCAGTTAATCGAGGACGAGCTAGGAGTTCCCATCTCGGTGATCTCCGTTGGTCCGGGGGAGGAGCAGAACCTCTGGCGATAAGAGCATCCTTCGAGGGCCCTCGAGATTCTCTCAAGAGATCAGGATTATTTTGAACTTGACTTTAGCTTTGGGGATGGGGTATAATAGCACGCTTGTGAGCGTAAAGGGGGTCCCATGAGCAAGGCAGCGCGCGTGCTTGGCGGGAGCGTAATCAGTCTCTTGGCGCTTGGGCACGTTGGTGCGGCACAACAAGCGAGCCCCTACCAGTTGAATGGGCCGGAGATGGTCTTTCTCTTGCTCTTGGTCGCTTTTGTGATCGGTGGCTGGGTGGGGTACGAGTGGATTCGGAGGGGAAGAACTTCGTGAAGATTGATCCAGGGAGTCCGTTGAGGGCGTCATCATCCCTACCTCATCCCTGGAAGCGGCCTAGCAAGATCTCTTGCTAGGTCGGAACCCCCTTTCCCGCGGGGCGGTCCCCCAAGACCGTCCCGTTTTGTTCTTTCTTCTTATTTTGCAAACCAACAGCACTTTTGGCTCATCTTCTTTCTGTGATAGATATCAATAACAGCCATGATTGAAATCATGGCTCAAGCCCCCCAAGCCCCGCTAAGATAACCGTGGACCTTGAACGAAAGGGGGCCGCATGAGCGTCGATCTTCGCTCGCGAGAGACGATACCCACGATCTACCAAGAGATTCATCCACCTCTCAATGAGGCCACAGCGCTGGTCGAATCCGACCGGTGTTTGGAATGCGGAGGACCATATGCCCCCGCTCCGTGTATGGATGCCTGTCCCACGCGCGTTCCCGTTCCCCAGTTCATTCGAGCGATCCGCGAGGGCCGCCCGGAGGAAGCAGCTCGGCTCATCTTTGAAGCGAATATCTTAGGGGGCAGTTGCGCCCGCGTCTGCCCCGTCGAAGAGCTCTGTGAGGGCGCGTGTGTGCTGACCAAGGAGGGCCGCCGCGCCGTCTCCATTGGAAGATTGCAGCGCTACGCAACCGATATCGCCCTGGCTCATCAGATGAACTTCTTTGCCCGTCCTGCGTGGAAGCCTCAGAGCGTTGGGGTCATTGGGGCTGGGCCGGCGGGGTTGGCCTGCGCTGCCGAGCTTGCCAAGATGGGCTATGAAGTCGTGGTCTACGAGAGCCGGCCTGAGCCAGGGGGATTAATCACTTCTGCTATCGCGCCCTATAAGCAGATGAAAGACCCCTTGCCCGCTGAGGTGGCCATGATCGAGCGATTGGGTGTGAAACTGCGCTATGGCGTGACCGTCGGCAAGGATATCTCTATTGAAGAGCTCGAGCGTCGACATCAAGCGATCTTTCTCGGGGTCGGCTTGGGAGCTGACACGAGAGCGCGCCTTGAGGGCGAAGAGTTGCCCGGCGTCTGGAACTCCCTCGACTTCATTGAACAGATTAAGAAGGGGCATCCTCCCAAGATCGGACCCACCGTTGCGATCATCGGCGGGGGCAATACAGCAATTGACGTGGCTCGCGAAGCAGTGCGCCTAGGCGCGACCAACGTCATGGTGCTCTACCGTCGCACGGAAGACCAGATGCCGGCGTTCAAGCACGAGGTCAAGGCGGCCCGCAAGGAGAGCGTGCACTTCTATTGGTTGACCGCGCCGGTGCGCCTGCTCGGCGACGGCAAAGTCCGTCAGATCGAGTGTATCCATATGAAGTTGGGTGCACCAGATAAGTCTGGTCGTCCTGCCCCTGAGCCCGTCCCCGGCACCGAGTTCACTCTCGAAGTCGACACGGTGATCAAAGCCATTGGGCAAGAGAAGCGCGTCGAGTTCTTTACAGCGTTAGGGTTGGAGATCGAAGGCGGGCTAGTCAAAGTGAACGAACACTTTCAAACGAGCCGCGCCCAGTACTTTGCGGGTGGGGACTGCATCAACGGCGGAGCGACCGTCGTTGAGGCTGTGCGGCACGGCAAGATCGCTGCGCAGGAGATCGCGAAGTTTCTCGCCAAGGGGTGACGCCGGATGATCGAGATTCGTTGGCATGGCCGTGGCGGCCAGGGAGCGAAGACGGTCTCGCAATTGCTCGCTGGGGCTGCGCTCCGACGCGGACGCTATGCCCAGTCTTTCCCCGAGTACGGCCCGGAGCGCAGTGGCGCCCCGGTGAAGGCGTTCAATCGCCTCGACACCAAAGAGATTCGGTTGCACTGTAGCATCTACGAGCCGGATATTGTCGTCGTGCTCGACCCAACGCTGCTGCATGCCAAGGAAGTTCGGGTGACCGAAGGCCTGAAGCGCCAGGGGATCTTGCTCATCAACACAGCTCACAGCGCTTCGGACGTGCGTCGGCAGACGGGCTTTGCAGGAAAGATTCTCACAGTTGACGCTGAGGCGATCGCGCGCTCTGTAGGCGCGCGCTTCTCCAACGTCGTGATGCTTGGGGCCTTAGCGCGCGTGCTCGGAGAGATATCTCTTGAAGACATGGAGCAAGAAGTCGCCCAGGCATTCGGAGAGAAAGCATTGGCGACGAACATCGCGGCGTTGCGTGCGGGCTTCGCGGCAGTTCAAGAGAGCTTCGCCAAGCCCGATAGGGAGGCACACCTATGAAGCGATATCAAGAGCTCCCTATTGGCGGGGTTATCCCTGGGGGAGCCACGCCCCAATTGGTCCAAACCGGGGGATGGCGCTCCGGGAAAAAGCCCGTCTTCAATGAAAAACTTTGCGTCAACTGTCTGCTTTGCTGGGTGCACTGCCCCGAAGCGACTATTCTTGTCGAGCGCGCTCAGATGCGCGGCTTCAGCTACGATCACTGTAAGGGGTGCGGCATCTGCTCCCAGAGCTGCCCCACGGGGGCTATTACTATGGTCGCCGAAGATGAACCGCAGGCGCCCCCGCCGCAGAAAGCGGGTGAGAAAGTATGCCTGTAGCCACGGCCAAGCTTACCCTTCTCACCGGGGCAGAGGCGGCAGCCCATGCCATGCGCCAGATCAACCCCGACGTCGTGCCCGTCTATCCCATCACGCCGCAGACTCCTATTATCGAGACCTTTGCGCAGTTCGTCGCTGACGGCCAGTGCGATACAGAGATAATCAACGTGGAGAGCGAGCACAGCGCCATGAGCGCGGCGGTGGGGGCTTCCTGCGCGGGCGCACGGGTGATGACCGCGACCAGCTCGCAGGGGTTAGCCCTGATGCTCGAGATTGTGTATATCGCGGCCTCGATGCGCTGCCCCATCGTGATCGCGGTGGGCAGTCGCGCCCTCTCCGGCCCGATCAATATTCACTGTGATCATTCCGACAGCATGATGGCTCGCGACGCCGGGTGCGTCCAGATCTTCGCCGAGAACGCCCAAGAGGCCTACGACATGATGGTACTGGCGCAGCGGCTCGCGGAAGACCGCAGGGTCCTGGTCCCCGTGATGGTGATGCAAGACGGGTTCACGATCACGCACTCCGCCGAGCCGGTGGCGCTCCTCCCCGATGAGGCTGTGCGCCAGTTCGTAGGGGAGTACGAGGCGTTGTACCCCTTGCTCGACACGGATCATCCCACGACGCAGGGGCCGTTTGCCTTGCCCGATTATTACTTTGAGCTGAAGCGCCAGCAAGTAGACGCCTTGGACGCCGCGCGGGGGGTCTGGCTGGAGCTCCAAGAGAAGTTCGCGGAGATCTCGGGGCGCCGCTATAGGGGCTTCTTTGAAGAGTATAAGCTCAGTGACGCCGAGTATGCGTTGGTCGTCTTGAGCTCGACGGCCGGCACAACCAAGGTCGTGATTGACCGATTGCGGCGCAAGGGGGTGAAAGTCGGGCTCTTGAAGCCGTGGCTCTTCCGGCCCTTCCCAGCCGCAGAGATCGCCCAGGCGTTGGCGGGCAAGCGCGCCATCGCTGTGCTCGACCGCGCGATCTCACTGGGCAGCTGGGGGCCGTTGTATCTAGAGATCTCTGCGGCGCTCACACGGTATCTGCAGCAGAGACCTGTGCTGTATAACTATATCTACGGTCTGGGTGGGCGCGACACACCGCCAGAGAGTATCGCATCGGTCGTGACCGATATGCAGAACGAGCTTGACCCAAGGGTGTTGCGCTATCTGGGCCTGCGGGAGTGATCTTTGTGCCCAACACGAAAGAGCTTGCGCGCCATGAGGAAGCAGCGAAGCGGTTCACGGGGGCTCACGCCCTATGCGCGGGGTGTGGAGTTCCCGTCTGCGTGCGCACAATTCTCAATGCCATTGAAGAGCCGGTGGTGGTCATTAACGCGACAGGGTGCTTAGAGGTCGCGACGACGCGGTACCCCACGACGGCGTGGAACGTCCCGTGGATTCACGTGGCCTTCGAGAACGCTGCGGCCGTTGCCAGCGGGGTGGAGACGGCTTATCGGGCCTTGCGCCGCCGGGGCAAAGTCTCCAAAGAGATTCGGTTTGTCGCGTTCGGCGGCGACGGCGGCACCTATGACATCGGCCTGCAAGCGCTCTCCGGCGCTTTAGAGCGCGGCCATAGATTTCTCTATGTTTGCTACGACAACGAGGCGTATATGAACACGGGCAATCAGCGTTCGGGAGCGACGCCCTTTGCGGCCCAGACGAGCACAGCTCCCGTGGGCGAGAAGAGCTTCGGCAAGCCGCAGCGCCGCAAAGACTTAACAGAGATCGTCGCAGCTCATCACATTCCCTATGTTGCCCAAGCATCTATTAGCGATTGGTACGATCTCGCGGTGAAGGCGCGCAAGGCTGCCGCTGCCCCGGGGGCATCGTTCCTCAACGTGCTCTCGACCTGCCCGCGCGGCTGGGGCCACCCCTCCGATCAGAGCGTCAAGATCGCCCATCTTGCCGTGGAGACCTGCTACTGGCCCCTGTACGAGATCGTTGACGGTCGCTGGCGTATCAATTACATTCCAGAAGAGAAGCGCCCGATCACGGAGTGGCTACGCTTGCAGCGGCGCTTTAGCCATCTGTTTGAGCAGGGCAACGAAGAGCTCTTGGCGCAGATCCAGCGCCAGGTGGACGAAGATTGGGAGAAGCTGCTCCGTCGGTGTGAAGGGTGATCCCTCATGAAGCGCTATGAGCAAGGAAACTTCTTCTTAGCCATTGAGCCCCGGCGGTGTAAAGGGTGCGGCGTGTGCATCCAGAGCTGCCCTGCCGGGGTGTTAGTGCTTACCGCTGAGGGGAAGGTTGACGTCGCCCAGATCGCTCGGTGTGTCTTCTGCGGCATTTGTGAGCAGAGGTGCCCGGACTTTGCCATCTGGATTCATAAAGATAGAAGCGCGATAGTGCAGCCGTCGCTAGTGTAAAGGAGCCGAGTTTGCCTAGGGAACCGGAGCTTGTTCAGGGGAACGAAGCCTGCGCTCGCGGCGCGATCTACGCCGGGTGTCGCTTCTTCGCGGGGTATCCCATCACCCCCAGCAGCGAGATCATGGAGTATCTCGCGCGAGAGCTGCCCAAGGTCGGCGGCATCTGTCTTCAGATGGAGGACGAGATCGCCTCGATCTCGGCTGTCATCGGGGCGTCATGGGGCGGAGCCAAAGCGATGACAGCGACGAGCGGGCCGGGGTTCTCGCTCATGCAAGAGAGCATTGGCTACGCCGCCATCACCGAGACCCCGTGCGTGATTGTGGATGCCCAGCGCGGCGGACCCAGCACGGGACAGCCGACCAAAGCCTCTCAAGGCGACGTGATGCAGGCCCGCTGGGGCACCCACGGGGATCATCCCGTCATCGTGTTGACAGCATCGTGGGTGCGCGAGGTCTTCGAGATGACCGTCCAGGCGTTCAATCTTGCCGAAAAATACCGTGTGCCGGTTATCTTATTGTTAGATGAAGTCCTGGCGCACTTGCGCGAGAACGTGATCTTGCCTGAGCCTGGGGAATTGGAAGTCGTCTCCCGACGCCGCCCCGAACGCCTCGAGGGATTTAAGCCGTTCTGTGATGAAACTATGGTGAACTTCGGCGAGGGCGGCCGACTGATGGTCACCGGGATGTCCCATGATGAGCTGGGCTTTCCTGCGCAGGGCCAGAAGGCTGCTCAACAACTCCAGAGGATCGTGGCGAAGATCGAAAGCCGTGCCCACGAGCTCGCTCTCTATCGTGCCCGCTTTGTAGACGATGCTGATGTCGTGATCGTCAGTTATGGTATCACGAGCCGGGCCGTCGAAGAAGCAGTACGCTTGATGCGGGAGGGCGGGCTGGCGGTGGGATGGCTCGATCTGAAGACCCTCTGGCCATTCCCAGATCATCTCATTCGCTCGTGCGCAGAGCACGCTCGGTATCTGCTCGTCCCGGAGCTCAACTTGGGGCAGCTTGTTCGAGAGGTCGAGCGTGCCGTGGGTGGACGAGCTGTGGTCGAGCACTTGGGGCGAGTAGACGGCTCGTTGATCACACCGCAGCAGATTATACAGCGCGTGCACGATCGGGTACGATCTCACCATCAGCCCCAGCTTGGATCTACCCCTACCCCCTTCTCTAAAGAGAAGGGGCTCCCCTCCCTCTTGAGGGGAGGGGCTAGGGGAGAGGTCGGGGAGCGGAGGGATGAGGGGGAAGGGAGCAAGCTATGACCTATAATTTTCAAGAGTACCTGAGACTGGAGAAGTTGCCTCATGTATGGTGTCCCGGTTGCGGGCACGGCATGATCACCCACGCCCTCGCCTGCGCCATGGCCAAGATGGAGCTTGACCCTACTCAAACTGTGGTCGTCGGCGGGATCGGCTGCTCTGGGCGCACGGCGTTCCTCTTCAATATGGACGCCATGCACACAACCCACGGGCGCGCCGTCGTCTTTGCCACAGGGCTGAAGCTGGTCCGCCCTCAGCTTACCGTCGTGCTCACCCTCGGCGATGGCGATGCTATTGGCATCGGGGGGAATCATTTCATTCACGCCTGTCGGAGAAACGTTGACATGACTGCGATTATTTATAACAACTCGATCTATGGGCAGACGGGCGGGCAGGTCGCCCCGACGACCCCCCCTCACAAGAAGAGCACGACCAGCCCGTATGGAAATTTAGAACACCCCTTTGATATCGCGCGATTGGCGATAGCCGCCGGAGCCACGTATGTCGCGCGCACCACGAGCTTCGATTTCCCCGATATGGTAAAATTCATTGAACGCGGGATTGCCCATAAGGGGTTTTCCGTGATCGAGGTGCTCACGCACTGTCCCACGTATTATGGACGACTCAACGATTTACGTGACCCGTACGAGATGTTGCACTCTCTGAAAGAGCATACAGTCTCTCTCGAGGAATGGGAGGGGCTGACCGAAGAGGAACGAGCTGATAAAATAGTGATCGGCGAGCTGCATCGTGAGGAGCGCCCGGAGTTCGTAGAAAGCTATTATCGGCTCATTGCGCAGGTGCAAGGCAAGGCCAGCAGGTGAAGATGAATGGCCGTTAAGCAGATTCAGCTCAGTGGGGCTGGGGGGCAGGGGTTGGTCTTGGCGGGGATTATCTTAGCCGAAGCGGCGATGCGCGACGGCAAGAACGTGGCGGTCGCCCAGAGCTACGGCCCGGAGGCGCGCTTAGGAGCGAGCAAGGCCGAAGTCATCATCTCTACGGAGAAGATCGCGTACCCTCAGGTGACCCAGCCCGATGTTTTGCTCTGTCTTTCCCAAGATGCGTTCGACAAATACTTTGCAGCGGTGGATGAACACACGTTGGTCTTGGTAGACTCGACGCACGTGCAAGTGCCGTCGGTCGAGAGAGATAATATCTATAAGTTGCCGTTCGTACGCAGCGCTGTCGAGCACGTCGGGAACAAGTTAGTTGCCAATATAGTTGCCTTGGGAGCTCTGAACGCCTTGGCGGAGCTCGTCTCGTGGGAGAGCTTGCACAGAGCAGTCGAGCAGCGCACGCCTGCGAAGTTCCGAGAGCAGAACCTACGCGCTTTGGACGTCGGTCATCAGTTAGCCACACGAACGAAACAGACAAAGGAGGTCTGATCTATGGCAACGACAGTAGAGGCCAAACGGGAAGGCGAGCTGAAGATGCTCAAGACCGCACGGTGCTTCTTCGACGTAGCTGCAAGCAAGCTCAAGCTGGAAGACAGCTTGGTGGAGTTGTTGCGCTATCCGAAGCGCAAACTGATCGTCAACTTTCCGGTGCGCATGGACGATGGGCGCACCGTGAGTTTTGAGGGCTATCGCGTGCAGTGCCACCCAGTCTTGGGGCCAGGCAAAGGTGGGATTCGCTATCACCCTGACACGACCCTTGAGGAGGTCGAAGCCCTCGCGGTGCTTATGAACTGGAAGTGTGCCGTCGCGGGGCTGCCGTTTAGCGGGGCCAAGGGCGGCGTCAAGTGCAACCCCAAGGAGATGTCCGTGGGGGAGATCGAGCGGCTCACGCGGCGCTACGCAGCAGAGATCTCGCCGATCATCGGTCCAGATGTGGACATTCCCGCGCCCGATGTGTATACGAGCGCGCGAGAGATGGCCTGGATCGTCGACACGATCAGCATGCACAGGAACGGCGAGTTTCTCCCCGGTCTTGTCACCGGCAAGCCGCTGCTCTTAGGGGGATCAGTAGGACGCGAGACGGCCACGGCTCGTGGCGGCTTCTTCTGCACCCTCGAGGCCGTTGATCACTTGAAGATGAAGCTTGAGGGAGCCACCGTAGCTATTCAAGGCTATGGGAATGCTGGCTCGTACTATGCCCAGTTCGTGCACGAGGCCGGAGCAAAAGTGATCGCGGTCAGCGATTCTCGTGGCGGCATCTACAACAGCAAGGGCCTCGATCCCAAGGCCGTCTTAGCGTTCAAGAAGGAGACAGGCACGGTCGTGGGCTTCAAAGGCGCAGAGAAGATCACCAACGAAGAGCTGTTGGAGCTGAAGTGCGATATCTTGGCGCCCTCGGCTTTGGAAGACCAACTGCATGAGCGCAACGCTCCTCACGTGAAGGCCAAGATCATCTGTGAGCTGGCCAACGGCCCGACGACCCAAGAGGCCGACGCGATCCTACACGAGCGCGGCATCTTCGTCATCCCTGATATTCTCGCGAACGCTGGCGGGGTGACGGTCTCGTATTTCGAGTGGGTGCAAGATCGCTATCGCTATTTCTGGGATGCGGAGAGGGTTGACGAACGTCTCAAGCTCTTTATGACCGAGGCGTTCAAGCGCGTCCTGGCGATGCATCTCAAAGAGAAGGTCGACATGCGCACGGCCGCGTTCATGACGGCTGTGTCACGTGTTGCGGAGGCTGCACGAGCTCGTGGGCTGTACGCATAAATGAACAGTTATGGGGCGCGGCATCCCGCGCCCCTATCTCTTTTTGATCGTCTGCCACACTCCCAGCAAGATGACGCCCCCTCCGAGAATTTGCAGCCACGTGATGGGCTCGCGCAGCACAAGGGAAGCCAGAGCAAGGGTCACGACGGGGACTAAGTTATTAAAGACCGCCGTGCGTGCCGCGCCAATCTTTTGAATGCCGTAAGACCAGATGAGATATGCTAAAGCGATGGGGAAGAGCCCGGTGTAGAGCACGCTGCCCCACACGAACAGAGATAGCTTCTCCCAGCGCACAGCGTGGAGCTCAAGCACAGCAAAGGGCCACAGGCCCGGAACTCCCAAGAGCAAGCCGACAGCAGCTACACGCAACGGTGAGTATCTCGTGAGCAGGTCTTTGGATAGAACAGTGTAGCCCGCCCAAGCAATGGCCGCCAGCAGCGTGAGCCCGTTTCCAATAAGAGGGTCTCGGGCTTGCGCGGGATCGTTGGGAGAGCCGAGCGTAATAAGCGTCACTCCTGCAAACGCCATGCCGATGCCAAGCCATGCCTGTCTGGTGATCTGCTCCCAGCCCAACACAGTAGCCAAGAGCGCCGCCCACACGGGGATCGTCCCAATGAGAAACGACGAGATGCTCGAGGTCGTCAGGTCGAGCCCTATGACGAAGAAGACTTGATAGACGGCATTTCCCAAGAGTCCCACTCCCCAGAGCTTGAGCCAATCGCTTGGGGGCATAGTGAGCTTTCGCTCGCGTAGGAGCCAGATAGCTCCCAGCACCACAGCGGCCAAGGTCATGCGGAGAGCATTGAACGCCAGCGGGGACAGCTCTCGAAAGACTGATTTCATAACGATAAAGTTGGCCCCCCAGATGAGAACGACGAGCACCAGCAAGAGCTCGACTCTTCGCTCAGAATCTTTCCTCACGACGGCGATTATAGCGCAAATCTATCCGTGCGGGTACTGGTTGTCAACGGATTTCCAAACCCCCCCAGTCTCGTTTATACTATCAGGGGTGATAGCTATGCGCCGACTCAGTGTATTTGTAGGGATAGCAGTCGTCAGCATGATAGGGGCAGCCCAGCAACAGCAGCCCATCCCCGAGGGGATCATCGTTCAGCCCGCCCAGACTCCGTTGGCTATCCAGCTCGGCTTGGATAGAACCTCGTACGCTCCCCAAGATAAACTGCGCTTGACCATCGCCCTCAACCAAGACTCGTACGTCTATATCTATAATATCACGCCTGACCGACGAGTGAATCTGCTCTTCCCTAATGCCTATCAGCCGGTTAACTTTCTCAAGGCCGGCACGCACACCATCCCCAACCAGCGATACAGTTTTGTGATCTCCCCCCCTACGGGGCTTGAGTGTATTCAAGTGTTGGCACTGGCTGCGCCGCTGGCGCTGGAACAGCTCATCCCCCAAGGAAAGCTTACACCCCAGAACCCGTTCCCGTTGCTCAGTCAGAATCCCCAAGAATTTAAAACTCTGATGCAGGGCTTGATCGTCGGTTCCGTGAGCACCAGTGGGTGGGCCGCCGCGTGGACATGCTTTCAGATCGCTCACCCCCTAGCGCGCTTACGGGTTCTCTCCGAGCCTTCCGGCGCTCTCGTCTCTATCAACGGGGTCGTGATGGGGCCGACTCCCCTCGAGATCACGCTCACCCCCGGACGCTATCGTGTGACGCTCTCACGCTTCGGCTACGAAGAATGGTCTCGAACTGTTGATCTCAAGCAAAGCTCAGAGATCACCTTGGAAGCACACTTGGTGCCCAGCTCGCCCTTTCGATCCCTAGGGCGCACCGCGCGGCTGCGTATCGTCTCTGAGCCCAACGATGCCGACGTCTTTCTCGACAACGCTTACGCGGGCAAGACCCCTCTCACCCTCGAGGTCGCGCCGGGGCGCTACCGCGTCGTCGTCACCGCAGAGGGATACGAAAGCTGGGCGCAGACTCTTGAACTCAAAGGCGATTCTGATATAACTCTCGAAGCGACTCTGCGACCGCTTGGCATACCCCCCTCTCCCCCCATACCCCCTCTCCCGCCGACCTCGCCCCCCGTTCTGCCCCCTATACGCCCAGAGCCAACTCTCGTGCTAAACTTCAACGGGGGCTGGAACGCGGCACAGATCCCGAGCGCTGGGGGGGATCTCGGCTTCACAGTCTCCCCACGCAATACGACGGTGAGCCTCGGCGTCTCGTTCTTGATGACCGGCGAAGACGTCCCAGAATACGAAGATATTGGCGCTCCTGCAGACCTTGGACCGACTGTGATCTACCGTGAGGGGCCGGAGACAGAATTTTACGGGAAGCTCTCGGTAGCGCTCATCAGTGGACTGGGGGTTGACGTTGCGGGGGGCATAGCGATCCAAAGGGAAGCGCACATCGCGGTGCCCTTAGCGCCATCGAACGCGCTCGATGTCGTCGTCAAGCCCAACGGCTACCAGACAGAAAGAGTCTATGTGACGGGGTTGATCGGGCTCAGCGTGCGCTCGAGAAATCTTACGCTGAGCGCGGGAGTGCACAATCGCCGAGGGTGGGTGATCGGCGTAGGAGTGCTCTTCTGATGAAGAGAAAAGAGCAGAATCTCTTTGCGTTCGTAGGGGACGCATACTTGCGCGAGCGCGCGGCCAAAAAGCTGATCGCTCAGTTGCAGCAGAGGCACCAGCGCGCCGTGATCTCCGTTGAGGGGCGCGAGTTGACCGGCGCGCACTTGTTGGAGCATGTGAGCGGAGCATCGCTCTTCGACGAAGCTAAGATCGTGTACGTGCGGCGTGCTGATGAGATTCCTGAACCGGAACGGGTTGCGGAGCGCATCGCTCCGTCGGAGTCGCTGGTGCTCATCTTCGATGCTGAGAAGCTCGACAAGCGCTCCAAGCTCTATAAAACTCTCAGCACGCACGGCCATATCGAGGAGTTTCCCAAGCCCGACCGGCGGAGTCTCCCAAAGCTGGTACGCGAGCTGCTCGCTGAGCACAAAGTCCGGCTGACGCCCGCAGCGATCACATATCTCTTGGACGCAGTCGAGCCGGAGCCGGCACGACTCGCCAGAGAGATAGAAAAGCTTGCGTGCTACCTAACCCCTTATCCCCCTTCCCTGAAGGGAAGGGGGCACGCCCCTCCCCCTTTAGGAGAGGGGCTGGGGGAGAGGTCATCAGTTCTGGATGTCCCAGAGGTGCGCGAGTTGCTCTTCAGCGACCAGAGCGAGAACGTTTTACGATTTCTCGACATGGTCGGCGAGCGCAACCCCCAGAGCGTCAAGTATCTTCGTCAGTTGCTTCAATCCGGCGAGGACCCCAACAAGATCTTCTTTATGCTTGCATCTCATGTGCGCGGGCTCTTAGCGGTGCACTCGCTCGCCGCTCAGAAGAGATCCAGTGAGGAGATCGCTGCGGAGCTGGGGCGCTTTGTGTGGCTCGTGGGCAAGCAGCGTCGGATGGCACAAAAATTCTCAGAAACAGAACTCATTGCATTGATTCATCGCCTGCACGAAGAAGACGTCAACATTAAGACGGGTGAGCGCTCCCCTGAAGAGTCTCTCTTTGATATTGTGCTCGCGATAGTCTCTATCCCTTGACCTGAGCGGTCAACCCTCGGCGACGCCACATCAGCAAGATCGGACTGGCAATGAAGATCGAGGAATACGTGCCCACGATCACCCCGATAATCAGCACGAGCGCGAAATCGCGCAGCACCGGCCCGCCTAAGAGATACAAGACCACCACGGCCAGCAACGTCGTCAGTGACGTCAAGATCGTGCGGCTCAACACTTGGTTCAGGGCGTCATTGATGATCTTGATCAAGGGATCGCGCTGGTGCTTTCTTAAATTCTCACGGATGCGGTCGAAGACCACGACCGTGTCGGTGAGCGAGTACCCGGCAATCGTCAGAAGCGCCGTAATAATCAGCAACGTGAACTCCATCCCCAAGGCCCACGACAGCCCTAAGACAGCAAAGACGTCGTGGAACGTCGCGATCGCCGCGGCGACGCCGAACTTGAAATCAAACCGAAACGCAATATAGACCAAAAAGCCCAGCGTGGAGAAGATCACGGCCCATATGGCTTTATCGCGCAGCTCTTTCCCAATGGTGGGGCCGATGAACTCCGTGCTGACGAGGGTGGGTTTGCTGTTGGGAAAGCCCTTCTCGAAGAGCGCGATCAGGCGCTCCGCGACCTGCTCCTCAGAGAGCTTAGTGCGGATGGCCAGTTGGTTTGTCTCTTGAATGTTTTGCAGCTGCGCTTCACTGAAGCCGTTCTGCGCGAGCAGGGCACGGGCTTGGTCAATGGGGACTGCTTGCTCGAAGTCCAATATTAATTCTGTGCCCCCTGTGAACTCCAGCCCCATCTTGGCGTTGCCCATCCAGATCTGCACGAACGCAAATACCCCCAAGAGCACAAGCACAGCTGAGAGCCCAAATCCCAGATATCGCTTGCCCAAGAAATCAATATGGGTCTCGTGGGGGACTATAGAGAAGAACCTCGCAGTTGGTTGCACTATCGGAGCACCAACGCTCTTTGCGTTTTTCATAGATCTCTCCCTAGATGCTGAGTCGTTCGACCTTGCGCAGCTTCACAAATTCGAAGACGAGCCGTGTCCCGACCAAGACCGTGAAGAGATTGATGATAATGCCCAAGCTCAGCGTAGTAGCGAACCCGCGGATCGGGCCGGTCCCGAAGATAAAGAGAATCAGCGCCGTGATGAGCGTCGTGACGTGCGAGTCCCAGATGGTCGTCAACGCCCGATGATACCCGGCATCAATCGCGGCGCGCGCGACCTTTCCCATGCGGATCTCCTCGCGCATCCGCTCGAATATCAAGACGTTCGAGTCCACTCCAACGCCGATGAGCAAGATCAACCCGGCGATGCCCGGCAGGGTCAGCGTTGCCTTCAAGCCCGCCAGGGCTCCGATGACCACCAACAGATTGAGCAGTTGGGTGAAGATCGCCACGAAGCCGCTCAAGCGATAATAGACCGCCATGAAGGCCAACACGACGATCCCCGCGACCCAGCTCGCGGTGATGCCCTTTTCGATAGAGTCTTTTCCGAGGGAGGCGCCCACGATATTCTGTTGGATGATCTTCACTTCTGCGGGCAGGGCGCCAGCGCTCAAGATGGCCGCGAGCAACCGGGCTTCGTCGGATGTGAACGATCCCTCAATCGTTGCTTGATCGATCTTGGGGGTGCGCCGCGCTGCATCGTAGATGCCCTGGCTGATCCGCGGGGCGCTATAGACCACGCGGTCGAGCACGATAGCTAGTTGGTCCTTTTCGGGCTTGAGCTGGAGGATGACATCGCGGAACCTCCGGGCGCCTTCGTCATTGAATTGCAGCCCGACGTAGATCGCCGAGGCGCCGCCCGTGGGTTGCGGATTGACACGCACCTCTGCTTTTTGCAGACCCCCCCCGGTCATGAGCGGCTCCTTCTTCACCACATACGCTTTGCACTTCTCTTGCAGGTCGGGCTTGCTGCACTCGTAGCCCATCAAGACCTCTTCGTCTATCTCATCGGTGAAGGTCTCGCCCGGAGGGCTGGATTTGACGAACTTGCGAAACTCCAGCAGCGCGGTGCTGCCCACGAGCTGACGGGCTTGGGCCGGATCGGTCATGCCCGGAAGCTGCACCACAATTCTTCTCTCCCCTGCTTGAGCGATGATCGGCTCGGTCACCCCAAGGGCGTTAACGCGTGTCTCCAAGATGCTGATGGATCGATCTATGATCTTCTGGCGGTCCTCGGGGGTTGTTCCCTCAGGGATGGTGGCTTCAAGAGTGAGAGTGACGCCGCCGCACAGGTCGAGCCCCAAGCGGATCTCTCTGAGCGTGCATGGGCGCTCTTGCGCAGGCTGCCACGGGGCGAAGATCAACAAGAACGAGGCGACAATCACAACAACGATAATCCCAAGACGTCCCCAATTCATCAGCGTTTCAGGTCTCATGCGGCCTTCTCCTTCTGGGTGATGCTCTCCTTCAGCACGCGCATCGTCGTGCCCTCCTCGTTGACTTGGAGCGTAATATAATCTTTCTCGATCTTGACGATCTTCCCGTAGATGCCCCCAATCGTGACGACCTCATCGCCACGGCGCAGGCTCTCGAGCAAGGCTTGGTGTTCTTGCTGGCGCTTGCGTTGCGGGCGCACCAGGAAGAAATAGAAGAAGATCATCATGACTGCCAGCAAGATCAACAAGGTGATCCAGCTCTCGCCGGCAGAGGGGGGTTGCTGCGGCTGCGTTTGCGTCAAGATAAGAAGATTCATAGAAATAATCATAGCTCGGATTTCTGCTATTATATCAGATGGGCTCTCCTGCTGCTACTGCACCCTCGAGGTGACAATCCCGATCTGCTTTTGGTACTTGCCCTTTCTGTCAGCGTAGGAGACCTCGCAGACCTCGTCGGCCTCAAGGAAGATCATCTGGGCGATCCCCTCGTTGGCGTAGATCTTGGCTGGCAACGGAGACGTGTTGGAGATCTCGATGACGAGCTGCCCTTCCCATTCGGGTTCTGCTGGGGTTATATTGACGATGATGCCGCAGCGGGCGTAGGTGCTCTTCCCCAGGCACAGAGCTAGAATATCCCTCGGAATGCGAAAATACTCCACGGAGCGACCGAGCGCAAACGAGTTGGGCGGGATGACACACACCTCCCCCCGATAGTCCACAAATGAGTGCTCATTGAAATTCTTGGGGTCGACGATCACCGGCTGGCCGGTGGCAAACAGATCGGGGTTGACGCTCGTGAAGATCTTGAACTCGTCAGCAATACGGATGTCGTAGCCATAGCTTGAAAGCCCGTATGAGATCACGCCCCGGCTGGTCTGCCTGTCCACAAAGGGCTCGATCATCTTGTGCTTGAGGGCCATCTCACGGATCCACCGGTCGTTCTTCACCATAATATTTTATTATACACGCGGGGAGGGGTGCTTGCACAAGACGAACAAATCGGCTAGAGTAAATCCCGACGAGGAGGTGATACGCCGATGGCCGGACATTCAAAGTGGGCCAACATTAAATATCGAAAGGAGCGCCAGGACGCGGCCAAGATGAAGATCTTCTCCAAGCTCTCTAAGGAGATCACCTTGGCGGCTAAGGCTGGCGGGCCGGACCCGGAGAAGAACGTCGCGCTGGCCAATGCGATCGAGCGGGCCCGCGAAGCCAACGTGCCCAAAGACAACATTGAGCGCGCCATCAAGCGCGCCACCGGGGAGCTCCCCGGGATGCAGTACGAAGAGATCTTCTACGAGGGGTATGGGCCTCACGGCGTCGCGGTGCTCGTGCGTGTCGTCACGGATAATAAGAACCGAGCCGTCTCGGAGATTCGCCATATCTTTGAGGAGTACGGCGGGAATTTGGGGGGCTCCGTGGCGTGGATCTTCGATCGCCGCGGAGTGATCACGCTCGATAAGAAGAAGATCCAGCAGAATACGGACGAACTGCTCATGAGCGTCATTGACCTGGGGGCTGAAGATATCCAAGAGAAGGACGGGGAGATCGAGATCTACTGTGAGCCCGCTCAGGTGAAGGTCGTGCGGGATGGACTGCAGAAGCTGGGGGTTCCCGTGGAGCGAGCTGAGGTCTCTCTCGTCCCGAAGAACACCGTGCGGGTGGAGGGGCGGGAGGCCGAAAAGGTGCTCAAATTCATGGAGGCGCTGGACGAACAAGAAGATGTCCAAGAGGCCTACGCGAACTTTGATATCCCAGATGAAGTCTTAGAGAGTGTCGGGTGAGCGATTTCACAGACCCTGGGGGTATACTCTATAATAATTCGATCTCTCTGGGAATAGGGGGGAAACGGAATGACGCGTCACGGGTGGTGGAGAGCGGGAGTCTGGGCGATAGCAGCGCTGCTTGCTGGGGGTGGGGCTTTCTCGGGGCACGCGCAAACGCTCGGTGTAGGCGTCAAGATGCCGGTGGAGCTGACGAACTTCACAGCCGCCAACATGACTGACAACTGGGAGGTTTTCGGGCGGCTGGGAGTGGGCGCGTTCGCGCTCGAGATGGGGGTCTTCTTCCCCACAGTGCCCTTGGTAGTCAGCGCGCACGGCACCTGGGCAATATCAGATCTTACAGCGTCGGAAGAGCTTCGGTTCTTCATCGGGGTTGGCGGATTTCGCATCTTCATCGGTTCGGAGACGTTCACAGGGTTTGATGTCAAGATCGGGGCAGAGTGGGCTTTTCGCGATCTTCCCGCGCGAGCGATCCTCGAGGGCGGCTGGCAATCGTCGGTGGAGATTCCCTTAGCGGGGGCTGGGGGACTCTTCTTGAGTCTTGGGGTGCGCTGGGACTTCCCCACTCTCTCGCGATGAGAGCGCCCAATGGGAGATAAGAGAACGGCAGTATTCGCAGCACTCGTAGCTGTCGGGGGAGTAGTTCTGTTCATAGTCGTGCCATGCGCGGCTCAGCCGTTGGGGGTCGGGGTCAAGATCCCGTTGCAAGCGTTTGTCTTCGTCGGGCTGGCGGAGCATTTTGCTGTAGAGGTTGGGTTGCCCATCGGCCTGAGCGTGGGGGGGCTGGCTGCGGTTGCTGATGTGAAGCTTTTCCTCGGCACATACGAAATGATCGCTCTTCTCTGGAGGCCCTTTGTGGGAGCAGGAGCTTCAGCGGGGGTGCGCAGCCAAGAAGAGTTGCTGATCATCGAGGCGACATTTCAAGGGATCGTTGGCGTGGAAGTCCCTGTTCCTCAGACACGTCTTATCTCTTTTGCGGAGGTGTGGCTCTTGGCAGGTCGCCCCCTGCCGGGAGTCTTCGCCCTGGGAGTCCGCTATGAGTTCTAGCTTTTAAGTGAGCCCATCGAGCAGGCGCAGCACCTTCGCTTCGATCATATCGCGCACCTCTCTGTAAAACTCCAATCCCCGCCCAATGGGATCGGGAATCCCCCAGTCTTCAGAGACGCCCTGAAAGTTCGCGGGGCAGATATCATACTCAAGACAGCCCATCGCGATCACATAATCGAACTCGCGCAAATCGAACGCAGCGACGCTCTTAGAGGACTGTCCTGAGATGTCTATGCCCTTCTCGCGCATCACTTCGATAGCGTCGCTGTGCACATAGCCTGCCGGATGCGTTCCGGCGCTGTGAATCTCCACGTCTAGGCCCATCTGCTGCGCATAGTACTTCGCAAAGCCTTCGGCCATCTGGCTGCGACATGAATTGCCCACGCAGACAAAGATGATCTTCGTACGCTTGGCGCTCATAGGGGTGCCTCCGCTATGCGTCAGAGTGTTTGGGCTTCTTGCGCTCCTTGCGCCCGGTCACCATGTAGATCGTGCGCTCTGAGATGTTCACGGCGTGATCGCCTACGCGTTCCAGGTCGCGAATGGACCAGAGAACCGGGATGACGTCGTCCACGAACTCTTTGGCTTCTTGAGGGGAATGAGCCTCGCGTGCCAGCTCCAAGAGTTTTGCTAAGACCCGTCTGCGGAGCTGCCAACACCGTTCGTCCATCTGCTCGTCGCGCCGGATGATCTCGTGAGATCGCTCGATATCTTTAGAGACGAAGGCGTCCACGGCCTCGCGGAGCATCTCGCGGGCGAATTCGCCCAAGGCCATCAGCTCCTCCTTGGGCACGAGCACGAAGACCCCGACGTCCATCCCGTACTGGCCCACATTGACCGCTAGGTCGGCAGCCCGTTCAAGGTCGGTAATGATCTTGAAAACGCTCGTGATCAGCCGGAGATCTATGGCAACCGGCTGTTGCAGGGCTAAGAGATCCAGGCATTCTTTCTCGATAGAGAAGTTGAGCTCGTCCACTTGGTCGTCCCAGGCATCGAGGCTTTCGGCCAGAGCGCGGTCGTGTTCGCGCAGGGCTCGCAAGCCCAGATCGAGCCCCTCAAGCACTTTCAGGCCCATCTCGCGAACGGACTGCGTCAGCCCCTCCAACTGCTGCTTATAGCTTTCGCGCACCATAGATAGGGCTATTTTACCCAAATTTGCCCGTGATGTAATCTTCCGTCTCTTTTTTGTCAGGGTTCTCGAAGATCTTCTTGGTCACCCCGTACTCGATCAACCGGCCCAGATAGAGAAACGCTGTGAAATCTGAGACACGCGCCGCTTGCTGCATATTGTGCGTGACGATCACGACCGTATAGCGCTCTTTCAGTTCGAGCATCAGATCTTCGATCCGCGCTGTCGCGATGGGATCGAGTGCTGAACATGGCTCATCCATCAAGATCACTTCGGGTTGGATAGCCAGGGTGCGCGCGATGCACAACCGCTGCTGCTGCCCCCCAGAGAGATCCAAGCCGCTCTTCTTGTGGAGATAGTCTTTGACTTCGTCCCACAGGGCCGCTTGGCGCAGGGCGCGCTCCACGTGCGCGTCGAGATTCCCCGAAAACCCGTTGATTCTCAGCCCGAACGCGACGTTCTCGTAAATAGACTTTGGAAACGGGTTCGGCTTCTGAAAAACCATCCCGATTCTCCTCCGGACTTCGACCGGGTCGACGTCGGGGTCATAGATATTCTTGCCGTGATAGAGCACCTCCCCGCTGATGCGCACCCCGGGGACGAGATCGTTCATGCGATTGAAGCAGCGAATGAGCGTGCTCTTGCCGCACCCCGACGGCCCGATGATCGCCGTGATTCTGTTTTTGGGAACATCAATGCTGACCGAGTCGAGTGCTTGCTGTTTGCCGTACCATACGCTGAGCCCGCGCGTCTGCAAGATGGGCGCCCCTGCAGACTCTTCAGAAGGACGCTGCACCTCCAGGCGCGGCTGCGTCACTGTCGGCGTGCCCATTTTTTTACCACCTCCTCTGGAATTTTATCCGCAAGAAGATCGCCAGGCCGTTCATCACCAACAAGATCGTCAAGAGCACGACGATCGCCGCCGCGGCAATATTCGCGAAGCCGTCTTTCGCCTCACCGATCCATGTGAAGATCTGAATGGGAATCACTGTGAAGTAGTCCCGCAAGCCAGGGATGAAGGTCAGATATTGAAACGCCCCGAGCAATATGAGCAGGGCGGCCTCGCCCATAGCCCGCGAGAGCGCGATAATCAAGCCCGTCAGGATCCCCGGCAGGGCATAGGGCAGCACATGGGCGCGCACCACCTGCCAGCGCGTCGCGCCCACGGAGTACGCCGCGTGCCGGATCGAATCCGGGATAGTGCGCAACGCCTCGCGCGACGCGATGATCACCATGGGCAAGATCAAGAGAGTCATCGTCAATGCGCCAGTGATGAGCACGCGGTCCATCTTGAGCGCTCGCGCTAAGATCTCTAACCCGATAATCCCATAGATCACCGAGGGGACGCCAGCGAGATTGACGATCAGTAGCTGAATGAGATCGGTGAGCCAGTTTTTCTGGGCATACTCTTCGAGATAGAGCGCTGCGCCCACCCCCAAGGGCAGCGCAAAGAGCGCCGTCAGGCCGACAAGATAGAGCGAGCCGACGATGGCGCTGGCCAGCCCGGCTTTTTCTGGGGAGTTGGAGTCATAGCTGGTGAGAAAGTCCCAGATGGCGCGCCCCCAGCTGCGCTGGATGGGAAGCTGTGCCGTCTGCTCCGCAGGCAGCGCGATAGTGAAAAGTTCCCCGTCGCGCTCGATCTGCACCGCAAGCGGGCCGGGCTGGGCTCTCTTCTGGGCTGCGACGATCACTGCTTCCCACGCTTGACGCGCACCCGTGACGGGAATACCTTCGATCTGAGTGAGAATATCTCCAACGCGCAGCCCGGCGCGAAAGCCTAGACTCTCCTCGGGGAGATAGTCTATGACAAAGCGCACCGCGCCCGTTTGAGGGTCCACCTGGGGGAGCAGTTCCCCAAAGATCGTCACTGGGTCGCCGCTGATCCAGCCGATGGGCAGAATATCTTGTGGCAAGCGTGCGATGGCCTCCCAGACCTGCGCCGAACGAGAGACGGTCTCAGAGCCAATGTGAATGATCGCGTCGAATTCGTGAATCCCCGCCCGGGCCGCCGGAGAGTCTGGAGAAAAATCCGTGACGATCACATAGGGCAAATTCTTCGCATCCCACTGGATGACCATAGTCGAAAGCACCAATCCCGCGCGGGAGGCGGCGCGCATGGCCATCAGCGGGCGCGCATTGACAAGAATATAGACGATCAGAGCGAGCAGCAGAGCCAAACTGATCAGGATCGTGCTCACGGTGAGCGAACCGAACAGAGCGCTCTTGGTCTTGCGCCAGGCCAGCGAGTGTCTTTCGATGGGTAAAGCCCGACTCATTCGTATTGCTCCCGAAAGCGGCGCACGATCCAATAGCTGAAGATATTCAGAAGCAACGTGGTGACAAAGAGCAGCGCGCCAATAGCAAAGATCGTGGCCCAGATGAACGCCCCGGCTTCAGCGTCTCCCGTAGCGACGTTGACGATGTGCACGGTCAGAGTCTCTAAGGGCTTGAGCAGGTCAGGAGGCCACGCCGGCACGCGCCCAGCAGCAATCGCGACGATCATCGTCTCGCCGATAGCGCGCGACATCGCCAAGATGAACGCCGCCGCAATCCCCGACAGAGCCGCGGGCAGGACCACTGAGCGGATCGTCTCGTATTTGGTCGCTCCCAGCGCATAGGCGCCCTCGCGCAGCGACCGGGGCACGGCATAAATCACGTCCTCACTGAGTGATGAGATCAAGGGAATGATCGCAATCCCCAAGACGATCCCCGCGCTGAGCGCGTTCCAGAACTGAATATCTGGGAGAACGGAGCGCAGCAGTGGCGTCACGAAGAGCAGCGCAAAATAGCCGTAGACGACCGTGGGGATGCCCGCGAGGATCTCCAAGACGGGCTTTGCTATTTTGCGCACGCGCTCGGATGCAAATTCACTGAGATAGATGGCGCTGAGCAGCCCGATGGGCAACGCGACGACCAGCGCGATCCCGGTGATGATGAGCGTCCCGACGATCAAGGGGAGAGCACCGTAGGATGGAGTTGAGATATCCGTGGGGGCCCAGCGCGTCCCGCCCAGAAATTCCTTCAAAGAGACCTTGCTGAAGAAGGTCCCCGAGCCCGAGATGAAGAGCCATATCGTGACGGCGGTGACGACAATAGCAAGAGCAGCACAACAGAAGAGAACTGCTTGGATGAAGCGCTCCTTGAGATAGCGCCCTGGGGGCGCGTGCAGGGCAAGCTGGGGTGCTCTCGTCTTCATTGCTCCCATCGCTTCTATATAGTTTTACACTTAAGATTATAGCGCCCCGGCTTGGGCGCCGTCAAATGCTCCAAAGACGGGGGGAGGGGGACCGAGCCTCCTAGGGTCTGGGTCTCCCTAGGAGGCTCGGCGTTCGGGGTTGCTTACTTGCAGTGCTCCTTATATTTGTTGCGAATATCCGTGAGCGACAGGCCGGAGTAGTTGCCGCCGAAGGCCGTGCCGGTAATGCGCTTGGACCAGCAAATACGAGCCTCGTCGCGCACGTCGCGCGGCGCAGGGAGATACCCGGCTTTGTTGAGCATAAACTGCTGATTGCCCAGGCGCTCTTCAGCGAGATAGAACTTGATGAACTCGTCCAAGGCGGGGCGCTCAGCGCTCTTCTTATTGACGTAGATGAAGAGCGGACGACTCAACGGCTGATAGACGAACCCCAGGATCGTGTCTACATTGGGTAAGATGCCCTTGCACTCCCCGCCCTTGTTCTCCAGGGGCTTTTTGCCGTTCTTAGCCCGGCGCGCGTTGATCTCTTTCAGAACGCTTTCGGGCGTGCTGATCAGCTCGCGGCGCGGGTCAATCGCGACGGCCTGCACCAGCTGCGTGTTATTCACAAAGAAGTTAAAGCCGAAGTAGGTGAGCGCGAAGGGATTGGCACCGGTCTGTTGGGCTAAGAGTTGATCTTCTTCGGTGCCGAAGTAGTCTTGTCTGGTGTCGCCCTCTTTGCCGGTAATGGCCGAGGTGAAGAAGTCGAACGTCCCTGAAGTTTCGGCCGCGCCGGAGAGCGTGATCTCAGCGTTGGCGAGCGTGCTGCGGACCTGATTCCATCTGGTGATGTATTTTTCGGCTTCTTTGGCCCAGAGCAGTTCAAGCTCGCCGACGGTCAGGCAGATGGGAGCGTTGCCGAAGATTCTGGTCTTCGTGCTGACGGCGACGGTCAGGCCGTCGAGCGCGACTAAGAGCTCAATATACTCGACGCCGTGTTTGGGCGCGGTCTCGATCTCGGACTGTTTGATCGCCCGGGAGGCGTTGCTGATGTCGGTCTCGCCGGTGACAAAGCGTCGAAAGCCCCCTGAGGTGCCGCTGACGGCTACCGTGACGTTGATATCCGGGCGGACTTTCTTAAATTCTTCGGCCATGGCTTTGGTGACGGGGGCGACGGTGCTGGAGCCGTCAGAGAGTATATTTTTTGAGTCTTTAGGGGCTCCCGGCTGCCCCAGAGCCGACAGGACGACCGAACCGAGGACCAACAATGCGACGAACGTCGCGCGTCTCACAAGAGATGCGCTGAATTTCATATTTTTCCTCCTTTTAGTATAGTATAGTTTCGATCTATATAGATCGCGCCTTAAGTATACACTATGGAGGGGAGCTTGTCAAGTGGGGATGTGGGAAGTGAAAAATTATTCGATCAGATCAGTCAATTCGCGCAGATCTCGCACGCGCGCGCAGGGGTGCTCCTCAGCAGGCACCCCCTGGGGGGCTCCAACCCCCAATCGCCCGGGGAAGAGTTGATCTTTCAAGTGCGGGCGCTCGATCCAGACGGCGTGCAAGCCGGCGCGCCGCGCCCCACGAATATCCGTCTCGAAGTCGTCGCCGACGTGCATCGCTTCGTGCGGGGCTGCGCCTGCCTGCCGAAGAAGAGCAGCCCAAAACGCCCGATCGAGCTTCCCATGAGCGATCCCGGTCGAGTCGGGGCTGGCCCGCCAGCGGAAGAACTCTTTCAGCCCATGCTTCTCCAAAGAGCGCTCGATCCCGACTATCGGTCGGTGCGAGACGATCCCCAGCGCGATCCCGCGCCGACGCAGCTTCTCCAGCTCCCCCGGCACCTCAGGGAAGAGCTCATCCGCAGGGGTCTCCCAATAGCTTTGGATCTCCGCGGCGATCCGGCTAAGCTCGCCATCCAGCCCCAGCTCCCCCAAAATCAAGCGATTCCATTCGACAAAAGACTCGGTGCTGAACCCCAAGCGCGGGCGGATCTCGCGCTGCCACCGCTCCTGCGCACGCTGATACGCCTGAGCAAGCTGCTCATGATCCGGCCGTATTCCCAACTCTTCGAGCTGCCGGGCGAACCAGTCAGCTTGCCCGCTCCCCGGCACCCAGACGAGCGTGCCGTCCATGTCGAAGAAGATTATCTTCACCCGCATAAGAACGCTATAATAAGATATTATCGAGCCGACGTCAACGTGCCCCTACACCGGGGTCACTTGTGAGAGAGCAGCACGCTGTATATAATCTCTCTGCAATGGCGAAGAGGTTGTTCGTCGCTCTAGTCGTTCTGGCGGGGCTAGGATGGGTTGGGCTGATCACCTACTCGTACTTTTTTTATAATCCCGGCCCACAGACCCCCGGCGCCCTGCGCCGCGAGGATCAAGTCAATGAATTCGTCCTCAAATTCAGACAAGGGGCGTTTCTCGACAGAGAGGCTGAGCTGCACTTCGACGAGGAGCGTCCGGCGTTGGGCTTTCGTGCCCCAGATTTTGAGCTGCAAGACTTCAACGGCCAGAGCGTGAAGCTGAGCGCGCTGCGCGGCAAACCCGTGCTCTTGAATTTCTGGGCGAGCTGGTGCCCCCCCTGCCGCAAGGAGATGCCTGATCTCCAAGAGTTCTTCACCCAATACGGCGAAAAGATCCACGTCATCGGCATTAACTGGAACGATCACCCTACAATCGTGCAAGAGTTTCTCGACCAATACGGGATCACCTACACAAATTTACTGGACACGAACGGAAAGATCTTCGTGCTCTACGAGCTGACGGGACTGCCCACGAGCTTCTTCATTGACGAGGACGGGATCATTCGTGGCAAGTGGCTCGGCTCGATGAGCGTCGCCGATATGATCACAGCGTTTGAAAAGACCACGCGAGCCTTGGGCTCGAAGTAGCTATGCGAGCGTTCCTCAAAGAGATCGCTCATGATCTGTATCAGTTCTTTACGTCGATCACGCTTGCGATCGTCTTGATCTCGCTCATCGCGCTGTTGGCTCTCGTGGGCACGCTCATCCCACAGGAGACGTTCACTCGCGAGGTAGATTATATCGCGCGTTACGGCGTCGAGGGCTATAACACTCTCAAAAAGCTGCAGCTGACGAATATCTTCGGGTCGTGGTATTTTCTCTTCGTGATGGCGCTCTTCACGCTCAATCTCTCGGCATGTACGTATAAGAGACTGAGAGCGTCCTGGAACTATTGGAGGCTGCCCATGGGGGTTATTCCCCCGGAGGGCCTGCGGCGCTTTGAGCACTCACGCGTGATCTCGGGTTCTGTCTGCTCCGATGCTTCCCGAAAGATCGGCGAGGTGCTTCAACGCCACGGCTATCGCGTGCGCCAAGAGAACTCACAGATTCTCGCTGAAAAATGGCGCTGGGAGCGCTTCGGGATTGATCTCTTTCACATCAGTCTGTTGATAGTGATCTTCGGCGGGCTGGTGACGATGCTCGCCGGGTATAGAACGTTCGAGATCGCCCATCGGGGGGATATAATCAGACTTCCCGGCGCGGACTTCGCCGTACGAGTGAATAAGTTCTGGAGCGAGAACTACAAGAACTCCGAGCGCGTCATGGACTGGCGCACCGAGCTCACCGTGATCGAGAACGACAACGAGATCGTGACAAAGACCATCGAAGTCAACGCGCCGTTGCGCTACAAGGGCTACAATTTCTATCAATCGGCGTTTGGCACAGATTGGCAGGGGGCAGCGCGCGTCACGCTCGCTCTGGCGCGTGCCGACGGCACAGCACTTGGGGAGTTCGTAGGTGTTGTCAATGACGGCTTTGAAGTGCCCTCGGAGAATATCTTTGTGAAGATCAGCGCGTTTCTGCCCGATTTTGCCCTGACAGAGAATCTCATTGCATACAGCCGGACGCAGCGCCTAGAGAACCCTGCGGTCTTTGTGGAGATCTACGACGCTCAAGGGCGCAGAATTATGCGCACCTGGGCCTTCTCCCGCCCGGAGATGCAGGCCTTCTGGGAGACGACGATGGCCCGCGTCGGCGGCGAGATGCCCTACAGAATTAAACTTGTGGGCATGACCGCGCCGGAGTTCACGGGCTTGCAGATCACCAAAGACCCCGGCCGCCCCATCGTTTACTTTGGCTTTCTCTTCGTCATCGTGGGGATGCTCGTGCACATCTATTTCAAGCACCGCCAGGTCTGGGTGCATATCTCCGAGAGCGAGATCGTCATTGCCGGGGCGGTGCGCAACAGTCTGAGATCGTTTGCGCAGGAGTTCCGTCGTCTTGTGGACGAGATAGAACAACTTCAGATCGTGACGCATCCTGAGTCGGAGTTGGTCACGTAATTCTATAAGGAGGAGATCGTGAAATACCCAAGCGTGCTGCTCTTCTATCTGAGCACGGTGAGCTACTTCGTCACGTTCGTGCTCTATCTGCTTCACGTTGTGTTGAGAAGCTCTGATCAGCCCTCACCCCCAGCCTCTCTCCCCTCGGAGGGAGAGGGGAGTAGAGGGGTGAGGGGGAAGAGAGAGAGATGGAGTGATGGTGAGAGGACGTTGGGCATCGTCGCGCCGAGCGCCTCATGGAGCTTGTCGGGTATTGATTGGGGCGTCTGGGCAACTCGCGCTCTTATGGTGAGCTTGGCGATCTCTACAGCAGGGGTGATCGCCCGCGCGATTGAGCTGGGCAATGCCTCACAATGGGTCAAGATAGTCCTCCTGCCCCTCTCGACGACCTATGAGACGCTGACGTTCTTCGCCTGGCTTATTCCCTTAATCTATCTTGTGATGGAGCGCACATTTCAGATCAAGCACGTGGGGGTCTTCGTCACGGGCGCGGCGTTCGTGATGCTCTCGGTCGCGGCGTCGCCGAGCTTGGCGCCCAGCGCCCCCACAGGCGTTCCCGCGAGCCTGCAGAGCTATTGGCTCACGATTCACGTGCTCTTCATGGTGATCGGGATCGCGTTCTTCACCAGTGGGTTTGGTGCAACACTTGTGTATCTGTGGCGTCGCTACGAGAAGGCGCTCTTTGTGCTCTTTGGGGCGTTGCTGGCCGTGATCGCAGGGGTTATCTTTGGGGTAATCCCGCTCTTTGCCACATTGCAGGGGGAGAAGATGCTCGCATCGGTGGCGCTCTTGGCGGTGCTCTGTGCGGGATTTGGGGGGCTCTTGCTCTTCGTGCATCGTGAGGGCCAGCCCATCGCGTGGGAGCGGCTAGAGAACATTGAAGAGATGATCTATCGCTGCAACGCTTTTGGGTTTCCGTTCTACGCGATTGGCGGGCTGGTCTTTGGGGGGATCTGGGCGGAGCAAGCGTGGAGCCGCTACTGGGGCTGGGACCCTAAAGAGACGGCCATGCTCGTGGCGGCTTTAGTCTACGCTGTCTATCTCCATGCGCGGCTGACGTGGGGAGCGCGCGATCCGGGGTGGCGAGGAGGCTTGGTCGCCTGGCTCTCCGTCTTGGGGTATCTCGCGGTGCTCTACGCGTGGATTGGGATCAATTACTTTGTCGCGAGCCTGCATAGCTTTGTGTAAATGGGCACTGAAAAAGATAAAAAGGCGGCCTGTGGGGCCGCCCCTAGGAGGTGAGAGGGTTTGCGACTCGCTTGGCTGAGGGAGCAGCCAAGCCCAAGGAGGTGATTCCTCCTCACTATAAACGATTGCTGTCGTCGTGTCAGTAATCGGCCTCACATTGGAGCTGCTGTTCGCACCCAGTCCATTGTCTCGCGCAACCCTTCGCTCAATGAAGTCTTGGGTGTAAACCCCAATAGCTGGGTGGCCTTGGAAATATCGAGCGCGTTGCGCTGGAGCTCTCCCGGGCGCGCTGGAGCGTAGCGTGCGTCACACTCCCTCTTCAGCGTCTGGGCAAATCTTTTGAGCAATTGATTCACGCTCGTCTCATACCCTGTCCCTATGTTAAAAGCAAGATCGTCTATAGAAGAGACTATCCCTGCACGGTTGATCGCAGAGAGTCGTTCTGTGGCCAAGAGATTGGCTGATACCACGTCTTGTACGAAGACGAAGTCGCGCGTCTGCTCCCCGGATCCAAAGATGGTGACCGGCTCGCCTTGCGAGAGAGCCCGCGCGAATGTGCTGATCACCGTCGCTTCGCTCTTGGGGGTCTGTCGTGGCCCGTAGACATTGGCATAGCGCAAGGCTATATACTCCAATCCCCAGGTCTGATGGGCACTGAAGAGATAGAACTCACTGGCGAGCTTGGCGACCCCGTAGGGGCTGATCGGCTTCTTCGGGGCATCCTCTGGGACGGGTAGCTCTTGCGGCTCGCCATAGATGACCCCACCGGACGAGATGAAGATAAATTTCCTCACGGAGAACTCGCGGCACGCCTCGAGCAGTGTGAGCAACCCCGTGATGTTCGTGCGCGCGTCGCGCAGGGGATCGGCGACCGAGACGCGCACGTCCACTTGTGCCGCGTGATGATTCACTAAGTCGAATCTTTCGCGGGCGAAGACGGCGCGCACTGCCTCCCGATCGGCGATATCGAGCTGATAGAAGCGCGCCCGGGGGTTGAGAAACTCGCGATACCCCGTGGAGAGATTGTCTATCACCACGACGTCATGGCCTTGAGCAATATACGCATCGACGACGTGTGAACCAACGAACCCTGCCCCGCCAGTCACTAAGATCTTCATCGGCGAGAAACTCGCTCCTTCCAGATGCGATCTAAGATCCCATTGATGAAGGCTGGGGAATGCTCGCCGCTGTATTTCTTTGCGAGTTCCACGGCCTCATCAATGATCGCTTGAGGGGGCACATCCTCGCGGTAGCACAGCTCATAGACGGCCAAGCGCAAGATGTTCCTGTCCACAGAGTGCAGGCGCTCCAGGCGCCAGCCCTCAGCCTTCTCCGCGATGAGCTTATCAATCTCAGAACAAGTGCTCTCCAGGCCCTGAATGACTTCACGCACGTAGGGGTCATCGGTGGGCTGCTCTGCAAGAAGCTCCGACCAACTGATGGAGCGAAAATCTTTCTGAAAGAGAAGTTTCAGAATGCGCTCCCGGGCGGCGCGGCGTGATAGCGTCTTCATCGGTAGAAGAACGAGAAGAGATCGCGCATCCGTTCGCGAAGCTCTTCCGATTCCAACAGCTTGCCGATCGCAAATCCCAGCGCTGCAAGAAATAAGACCAAGAACAGTTGCACGCCAAGCCAGATCCACAGAAGGCCGACAACGATGCCCGCCATCGCGCCCAGAGCACTCGGAGATAGGCGCACCATCACTCGATCTCTCCCTCGCCGCGGAAGAGCGGCCGCTCTTCCATGCCTTCGCTCGCGATACCCGCGGCGACCACCTCCACGCGGTGGACTGCGACCCCGACGCGGTCCCCTACCTTCTCCTCAACTACTTGCTGGATCCTCTCCGCGGTGTCGAGGACATTGCGGCCGAGGGGCAGCTCCGCGCGAATGAAGACATATAACCCCTTGCCGGTGTTCTCCAAAGCGACCCGGTAGCGCCGCAACCCGAACTCGTAAGCGAGAATCCGCTCGATGTAGGAGCGAATGGCAAAGAGCGAGATCTCCACCGGCCCGCGCGGGCTTTCGTGCTGGATGCGCTGCCAGCGCCGCCGCGCCTGCAAGAGCTGCGCCAAGAAATAGACCCCTATCAGAAAGAAGAGCAGGGCGACGACATCAAGAAGCACGATCCCCCACGTGTTCTTGATGAATGCTAGAAAGAACTCCCACACTCTCTCAGTGGGGGCAGTCGCTACCCCAAACGCTATCCACAGCAGCCCTGCCGTCCCAGCCCAGCACACAAGAAACGCGCCGGCGTATAAAATCTCCACGACGTAATCTACAGTCTGCTTCACGGCTCCTCCTTCGCACGCTGCTCCCTCGCTCGCACCCTGTCGCCGGTGTCAAGCTCATGCACATAGACATCCACGGCCGAAACGCGCAAGCCGGTCATCCCCTCGATCTCTTGCTTCACCTTCGCTTGGACTTTTCGCGCCACTTCATGAATGGGATAGCCGTAGCGTATAACGGCTTTGAGCCGAATCCGAATGGATTGGTCTTCTGAGAGCTGCGCCGCGACGCCCCGGCGCTTCTCCCCGGAGAGCAGCGCGGCTAAACCGTCGGCCACCGTGCCCTTCAGGCCGCTCAGCCCTTCCACCTCCTGAGCGGCAATGCTCGCGATCGAGCTGATGACTTCTTCCGCAATCGAGACGTGCCCCCGCCGCGCCAGACGCTGTGCGGCTTTGCGCTCATTGGCCATAATCCTCAGCGATTGACGCGCTCCACATACTGCCCGGTGCGCGTGTCCACTTTGACCCAGTCCCCAACATTAATGAAGAGCGGGACTTTCAGCTCGAGCCCGGTTTCGAGCACCGCGGGCTTCATCACGTTGCTCACGGTGTCGCCCCGCACGCCGGGATCGGTCTTCGTGACCTGGAGCTCGACCGTGAGCGGCATCTCGACCTTCACGAACGAGCCCTCATAGAAGAGCCCGGAGACCTCCATGTTCTCTTTCAGATAGGGCTTGACATCGGCAACTTGCTCTTCGGTGAGCGTATACTGATCGAACGTCTCCATGTCCATGAACGTGTAGAGGTTCCCGCTGCTGTAGAGATACTGCATCGGGCGCTCATCGAGATGGACGATCTTCACCGGTGCGGAATCGAAGAAGTTCTGGGGAATGACTTTTCCGGTCTTGATGTGCCTCAGACGGCACTGCGCCACGGGGCGCCCCTGCGCCTTCTTCACGTGCGCGTACTCTTCGATAATCCAAAGTTCCCCTTCGTATTCGATCACTTTGCCCTTGCCCAGATCACTGACGCCCATAGCTCAACCTCCCTTTTCTGCAACGATTTCAGTCTCAGCCCTCTTCTCGGTGAATCGGATGATCCATAGCGTCGCTTCATATAAGACGATCAGCGGAATCGCCATAGTCATCATGGTAAAGGGGTCTTGGGTTGGGGTGAGGACCGCGCCCAAGACGAGCGCTAATACTATAGCGTACTTGCGCTTCTCCCGCAAGAACTTGTGCGAGATCAGGCCGATCTTAGCAAGCAGAAAGAGCACAACGGGCAGCTCAAAAGAGACCCCAAACCCCAGCATCAGCCAGAGAATGAACGAGATGTAGTTATCGAAGGTGAACGCCGCTTGGAGATAATTCCCCCCTAGTTCGATCAGAAATCTGATGGCGATGGGCACGACGAAGAAGAGACACCCAAACGCACCCACATAGAACAATCCCGCGCCTGCGAGAAACCCGTACCGCGCATATTTTTTCTCGTGGGGGAAGAGCGCCGGCACGATAAATTGCCAGATCTGATAGAGAACAAAGGGCGCGCCGATCAACAGCCCGACGAAGAGGGCAAGCTTAATGTAGCCGAAGAAGACTTCCGTCGGGCGGATGAAGATCAAGCTGCCGCCCTGGAAGAGAAAGCGTCGGCAGTCAAAAGCGAGCTGGGACCAGCGATCTTCGGGCATCTGCAAGGCGGTGGGGTCAATAAGCAGCGAGCGGCACGATTCGAGCAGTCTCAAGAGTTCCGAGCGCGAGCCGCTGAGGGCGCGCAGCGGCCCTGTGAGAAAGGCCATGATCTGCTCGCGGAAGATATACGCGATGATCGCGATAGAGAGCACGACAAGCAGCGAGTAGATCACGCGGACGCGCAGCTCGTCCAAGTGCTCGATCAAGCTCATTTGATTTGGGTCCTTCCTGGCCATAGCAAGCGAATGTGTGTGCGAACTCATCCGCATTATACGGGGCGTATCTGAGAAAGGCAAACGGCTCGTCGCGAGAGAGTCCTAGCTCCGGGCAGAGAATTCTAGAGATTTTTCATTAAATCCTCTACTGGAACACCGTTATGTTGCGCGACATCTTTCAAAACATCTTGCAAGTGGCCAATGGGTATATCTCTGCCATGATGTACGACAATCACAATATTATGCTCTCGGCCAGCAATATATTTGCGCATCTTGAGGTGGCTTCCTCGCTGGTGAATTTGTTGATATCCAAGATGTTCTAAGAGAGCGATCAATCGCTCAACGCGGATGCGCGGCCACTTCAGGGACATGAGCCTTCACGGTGAGCGCAATTTGGATGGGTTTCTTTGCTGAAGTCTCCTCTTCAAAATAGAGCGCCACCGCTTCCTTGATGTTCACGAGCAATGTGTCAAGAGTCTCAGCAAAGGTATAGATGCTATGGCGTTTAGCACGGGCACACCAAGCTTCTCCATCCCAATAGGCTTCTACCTCGACTTTCATAGGTTCCCTTCAACTCCCTTGCATTATACGGAGGGTAGTGGAGAAAGGCAAACGGCTCGTCGGGCTTGGATCACAGAGCAGCGCTGTTCAATCGCTCGTACATCTTCTGCAAAAACTTTTGCCTGTCTTCGACCTTGATAATATCAGACCGCGCGTGCATCACAATGTGCAGCGCAAACGGCGATGGCGACGGGCTCACAAAGCCCTCAAGTTCAATCTGTCCCGACCGAATCTCGTCGAGAATCTTTTGCGCGTTCTCAATGTCCATCGCGTCCTCCATCACTTCTCTATACGTTTCCGTCAGAATGGGGAAATACTCGTCCATGCGCTCGACGGCGTTCTGTAAAATAGACGCTTTCAGCTGCTGGCGGCCCACGGACTTGCGCTGCCCCCTGTAGCTTCTCAAAATCATCAAAGCTCTCGTGGCGCAGTGGCGAAATCTTCTTCGGAGAATCTCGGTATCGCGCAGCGCGTCGCGCAGCACTTCTCGCAAGTCTCGCTCTTTGAGAAGATCAAACGCTTCCATCACTTTGACCGAGCCCTCATACGCGAGATAGAAGCCGTGATCGGTGACAGCGATCTCGATGTCTTTATCCTCCCGGCGGGCGATCAGATACGCCAGCGCCCGGCTGAGCGCATCGTTCACCCGACGCCCAAAGAGCGCATGGAAGATCACGATCGTCTTGAGCCCCTCGTGATAGAACTCTATGAGCAATTTGCGCCGATGGGGCAGTCGAGAGAATCGGTGCTGTTCCGCAAAATATCGGTAGAGCGACTCGACCCCGCGCGCGTCAAGCTGTAACTCTGTGCGAATATACTCTTTGATCTCGCTGGGGGAGGCCCCGCGCGCAAAGAACTCATAGAGCGCCGAGCGAAACTCTTGAATCTCCAGAGCCAACTCGAAGCTCAACGGGAGCATCTCTGAGAACCAGCTGGGTACCGTAGCACGTTCTTCTTGAGCGGACTCGACTTGGATGGTCATCCCGCGCGAGAACTTAAATTTATAAGTTTCTCCCCCGAGCACGAACGTGTCGTGCCTGCGCAGCATCTCTAAAAAGCCCTCTTCAATCTGGCCGATGCGCTTGTTCCCGGCTTTGACGATAATATACGACTCATCGGGGATTGTTCCGACATTGGTCATGTACAAGGCGCGAGCGAGTCGCCCGCGCGTGCGAATCTCGCCCGTCTCTCTATCATGGTAGATCTTCGCGTAGACGTGACGGTCTTCTAGGTCCGTGTACTCGCCAGCTAAATATTCTAGGACGTTATCGAAGTGCTCGCGGCTCAGCTCAGAAAAGTTGTAGCTGCGCGTGACCAGCTCATAGAGTTCTTCAGCGTATGTCGGCCCATCGAGCAGAATGCCAAAGATCTGCTGGGCTAACACATCGAGACAATTCTTGGGGATATGCAGTTTTTCTAATTTGTGATCGAGGGCGCTGCGCATCATCACGGCGCATTCGACCAAGTCATCTTGATCGGTGACGACCATGCGCCCTTTGATCGTGTCGTGCAGCTTGTGCCCAGAGCGCCCGACTCTCTGCAGCGCGCGCGTCACGCTCTTGGGCGAGCCGAGCAAGATCACCAAATCTATATATCCAATGTCGATGCCCAGCTCCAAGCTCGTGCTGGAGACGACGACTTTGAGTTCCCCGTTCTTCAAGCGTCTCTCGATATCCAATCGCAGCTCTTTGCTGAGCGAGCTGTGATGGGCTCCGATGACTTCGACGTAGTGGGGGAATTTCTCTTTGAGCGTGTGCACGACTCGTTCGGTGAGCGCGCGCGTGTTGGTGAAGATCAGGGTCGAGCGGTGCTGACGAATCAGACTATCAAGAAGCGCATAGAGATTGGCATTCAACTCTTCAAAGGAGCAGTGCACGAAGTCCTCCACCGGGCTGAGGACTTGGAGATCGAGCTTCTTCTCAAAGCGTGCGTCTATAATGACGCAATCGCGCCAAGGGTCTTCTGCTCCCAAGGAGGCCAGGGCTTGGCCGTAGCGTCGCCCCACCAAAAACTTGGCGACTTCCTCGAGCGGGCTGACTGTCGCCGAAAGCCCAATCCGAGCAAAATCGCACAACTCTTGAAGACGTTCCAGCGAGAGCGACAGATGCACCCCGCGCTTGTTCTCCGCAAGCGCATGCACTTCATCCACGATCACCCAACGAACATAGCTGAAATAATTCGAGAACTGTTTCGCTGACAACGCAATCGCGAACGATTCGGGCGTGGTGATGAGAATATGTGGGGGGTTTCTGAGCATTCTCTGGCGCTTTTCGCTAGACGTATCGCCAGTGCGGACTTCCACTCGGATGCCCAGCTTCTGCCCGGCGAGGGCTTCCATCTCGCGCAAGGGTTCTTGAAGGTTGCGCTCGATATCATTCCCCAAAGCTTTCAACGGCGAGATGTACACACAATAGATCTGATCTTCGAGGGCATACTGCGACGCCAGCTGAACCAACTCGTTGATGATGGCCAAGAACGCAGCAAGGGTCTTGCCTGAGCCCGTCGGCGCTGAAATCAGACAGTTCTTCCTGTTATGAATATGGGGGATAGCGAATCGCTGCGGCGGGCTGAACGCCGAAAACTTTTCGGTGAACCAGCGCCGCACCAAGGGGTGCAAGAGCGCGAAAATCTCCGCGTCACTGAAAGATTTTACCTCTCGGGTAAGCATCTTTTTGTTGGGAGAGGATCGGGATACTTGAGCACTTTGAGGCCCACCTTGGCCAGACCCTTGCGCACCATACCCAGCTTCTCTGCCGCAGCGAACGAGAGATCAATAATGCGCCCTTCGACATACGGCCCGCAGTCGTTGATCTTGACGACAACGCTCTTGCCCGTCTCTAAATCTGTGACGAGCACGATCGTCCCAAACGGCAGCGTGAGATGAGCTGCTGTGAGCTTGTGCATATCGTAGATTTCACCACTGGAGGTGCGCCGCCCATGAAAGGGCTCGCCGTACCAAGAAGCGATGCCCACTTGGTCATAGCGAGTGAGGTTCCATAACCCCGTCACTGCAATCACGGCTACCAAAGCATAGATGAAGTATTCCAGTCGCATGGGTATTTTATTTTATCCAAACGCCAGCGCACTTACGAGGACAGCCTTCCCAGCGTGATGCCCCACTCGGCGGCAAGATCAACAAGGGCGTGCTCGCGAATAGCTGCTCGTATCTTCCTCATAAGCGATTCGAGAAAGTACAGATTGTGAATGGTTGCCAGGCGCATGGCTAAGATCTCTCGAGCGATGAAGAGATGGTGCAGATACGCTCGCGAGAAGTTCTGACAGGTGTAGCATGAGCACTCTTCGGCGATGGGGCGCGGGTCAGTCTTATAGACGGCGTTAGTGATGTTGATGCGAAAGTTTTCAGCGTCTTTGACCCAGAGGGCGCCATTGCGGGCCATGCGGGTGGGCGCGACGCAGTCGAACAGATCTACTCCGCGAGCCACAGCGTGAAAGATATCTTCGATCTCGCCGATGCCAAGTAAGTGTCTTGGTTTCCCTTCGGGCAGCAGCGGGATCGTCCAATCTAAGACTCTGTAGAGATCGTCTTTGGAGCGCCCGACTGATCCCCCAATTCCGAAACCGTCGAAGTCTAGAGATGCGATGAACTTGGTGCTCTGCTCGCGCAGATCTCTGTACGCGCCGCCTTGGACGATGCCGAAGAGCGCTTGGCCCTCACCCCGGCTGCGCCACCTCTCTCCCGTATAGGGGAGAGGGGTTGGGGGTGAGGGCCTTCTGAAATACTCCAACGCTCGCACCGCCCAGCGATGGGTGCGCTCCATGGCGCGCTTTGTGTATTCGTATTCATGCAAGGGCGAGGTACACTCGTCGAGCACGAAGATGATATCTGCGCCGAGCTTCTTCTGAATTTCTATAGTGTTTTCCGGGGTGAATTTCTGAGGGGAGCCATCAAGATGCGAGCGAAATTCGATGCCCTCTTCCGTAATCTTTACTAAAGACTGTCCTTGGCGGGCTTTGCGCAGGTGTCCGCCGCGCTCGGCGGCTTCGACCTCATCGGGGAATATAGAAGCGATCTTGCCCACGCCGTGCTCGATAGCTGCCCCCAAACTGAACGCCTGAAAGCCGCCAGAATCCGTCATAATTGGGCCGTCCCAGCCCATGAATTTATGGAGCCCTCCCAGCTGAGCGATCACGTCCTCGCCCGGGCGCAAGTGCAAGTGATAGGTGTTTGCTATGAGGACCTGAATTCCGATCTTGGTGAGGTCGTCGGGGCCGACGGCCTTGACGGTCGCTTGAGTGCCCACGGCGACGAACGACGGCGTCGAGATTGGGCCGTGCGCGGTCTGGAGCACCCCGCAGCGGGCGCGGGTGTGGGGGTCTTGAGAGTACACTTCAAATAAGCTCATCACCAGATAATCCTTAAACCTAAGTTGCGCAATGACCGGTCGCGACTAATGAGGGGGAGGCCCAGATGAATCGCAGTAGCTGCAATCAGTCTATCCCAAGGATCTCGTACCTGATTCCTTCGCAGTGCTCGGCTTTTTTCGATAATCGGCAGGCATAAGGGCTCAATTCTATAGTTTCTTGCTCTACGCAGAAGATTCAGAAGGTTTTCGAAACTGATCGGAAGCTTACGCTTCTCGGTAAGATACACTATCTCAAACAAGACAATGCAGGGAATGGCAATATAATCTTGGTTGATGTCAGCCTGCTGAAAGGCTCGCCGTGCTGTAGGGGAAAGCTTGGGATCGTTAGCTAAATGCCAGACGAGCGAATGAGTGTCAGTGACATAAGGCATTACCATTGCTCCTCGAGCTGAGCTAGCAGCGATCTGCGAGCTTCCCTAATATCTGCATCCGTGATCTTGACACCCTGCCAGAGGCCGCCGAGTTTCACAACATGCAGATTCTTGCGAAATTCATCCAGAATTTTTGTGTATTCTGTTATCGCGATTCCGGCAATAAGATGTTTTTTGTCGCTCCATATCTTCAGGGAGCCTCTTGCTATGGCGGGTTTGGTTTGGACAGAGCCGATTTCTAAAATCATCTCATCCTTGGAAGGCAAATACGATAATTTCATCTTTCTCCTCCTGAAAGCAACATAAAGAAGGCCAAGATACCGGCACCAATGAGCCAGAGCTTCTTTTGGTCTTTTCTCTTCAGCTGAAGCGAGTTCACGTATTTTACCACCTCGGCCAGAGCCTGGCTAGGAGAGAGAGGATCGTACTCAATATATTCTCGTCCCTGTAAAATTCCCAAGGTTCTCAAATCAGTGCCCTTCTCTACTATAGGGATAATCTGCTTGCCTGCCTCCAGAGCAATGCCTATTTCTTGCTGCACCCACTGCGAGCGAATTCCATTGTGCGTCAATAGAACGAGAAAGCAATCTGCATCTCGTATTTGCCTTCTTATTTTTGTATCAAGGCGCTCTCCGGGACTGAGATACCATTCAGCCACAAATACTTCCCCCCCAAGCCATTGGAGTAACTTGGCAAGATTGATGACAAGCCCTTGATCTTGAGTGCTGTGACTGATAAAGACTTTATAGGCCATATCTGTTCTAAGTATAGCTGGCGAGATAAAGGCTGACAAGCAGATTAATAAAAGATCGTACGCACCCGGTGATACGGCTTCTGTTTGAACACTTCGTCTTGCCCTAAGTTCCACAGGAACCAATCGATCTCAAAGCTGCGCAGCGAACGACCAAGCTTTTCTAGCTCTTGTTTCAGTAATTCTACCGCCCAGATCGTACTAGCGCGAATCTCGATCTCTTCCTCACTGCCCGCTATAAGCTCCTCT
>JBBISQ010000006.1:0-41512 GCA_037441155.1 Candidatus Fraserbacteria bacterium | reverse complement strand
CTGGGTCTGCACGGCGTCGAGCCTTTGGAAGAGCGTTGCTATGGACTCGTTCACTGTGCGAAGCTGGTGCTGCACCTGATCGAGGGCTGCTTGATACGCTCTTACTTCGCTGAGAAGGGTGGGCACGGAGCTTTGGACGGCTAAGAGCGCACTGAGATTGCGCTCCTTGTTTGTGCTCAGATTCTTCACCCAAATCTCCCCACGGAGGGGCTCGCCCTCTGTGAGCTTGAGGACCCCAATCTCTTCGCCGGAGAGCCAGAAGCCGAAGCCCGACCGCCCGTCGTTGGTGAGCTTCCGCGCGGGGGCCGCCGAGGTGAGATCAAGCAGAGAGAGATCAGCCCGTACAGGCTCTTCGGGAGCGATGACCGTAAAGAGCAGGCGCTCTCCATCGGGGGAGAGCGCCGGGGCGAGCGCGATCCCGCCCCCATTGTAGAGCGTCGCTTGTTCGCCCGTCTCAACGGTGATCTCGTAGAGATTGACGCGCTCTCTGGGATCAATCGAGAACGAAGGAGCGTAGCCGTTCACATAGAGCTTCTGTCCGTCAGGCGAGGCTGCGAGCGAGAGGGGCGCGGGGAGGAGCGGGAAGAACCCTCTCGCAATACGCTGTTCGCATCCACACGCAATGCTCACGACGCTGATGCTCCCCCTGAAGATCCGCACCGTCTCCGGCGTGATCTCTGCTGGGCGTGGCAGGGGCTCTTGGGGAAATATCTGCTCGACACGAAGGACGAAAATTCCCTGGCCATCGGGAGTCCACAGCGGCCCCGCCCCATAAGGAGCATAATAGAGACCATCGCCGTCTTGCACGAGTTTGAGAAGTTTCTCTTGGCGCGCGTCGCGGTCGAAGATGTACAATCCCAGACGGTTCTCGCCGTCTCCCCGGTAGTACGCGATCATGCGCCCATCGGGAGAGAAGCTCGGGCCCCAGAGAAAGCCGCGATCCCCGCTCGCAAGCTCCGTGGAGGTCCCATCGTAACGACGAAAGAGCATCAGCCGCCAGGGATACGAGAGAGTCCCTGTCAAAATCTGCTGGGGATCAACGCTTGGGCCTTCGACATAGAGCAGTTCGCTTCCGTTTGGGGAGAACGTCGCCCAGGAGAGATTCTCGCCCTCGGTGAGCACGGTCTGCACGCGCCCCGTAGAATCTATAAGCCAGATCTGTCCTGACTGCGGGAGGGCCTCGTAGGAGCCATCGGTATTATTGGGCATGGTCAGGGCGATCAGCCCGTCAGGGCTGACGCTTATTGTATTGGGCATGGGCCAGCAACCCGCCAAGAACGACGCCAGCGCGACAATGAGAAGGCCTATCAGAGCGCGTTTGCACATGCAAAGTCCCCCTGTAAGGGCCCTCGCCCTTCTGACCTCTCCTCCCGGCCCCTCCCCTGAAGAGTGAAAGGGGATGGGGTTAGGTCAGGGTGAGGGCTATTTATCTTTCTGCGATTCTTCGTAGAGCCGGTTCACAAATTCGAGCACCCGTCTCTGATCAAGATCATCCAACAGTTCGACTTTTCTGCGAATGCGCTCAGGAAGCCCGGCCTCGGCCTCCTTGGCCACTCTCTCTAGGAGCGCCTTCTGCGCGAGACGATGTGCCTTCCAGTTGGCATCGCGCTCAACGTAGTTCACCTGCCAGCTGGGGAGTCTCTCTAAGAGCTCGTGAACTTGACGATTGAGCGGCTCCAGGTGCGGCCGACGAATCCGATAAAGCCCATTGACTTGATTGGCCAAGAGCTGGCTGTCGGTGAAGAAGATGACGCGCTTGGGCGCGTAGGGGAGGACGGCCTTAATAGCCTCGATGAGCGCACGGTATTCGGCAACGTTATTGGTGGTGCGGCCGATGTGTTCAGAAATCTCCTTGATGACGTCGCCTTGATCGTTGGCGATGACGATGCCGATAGCGGCCTCGCCGGGGTTGCCCTGGGCCGCGCCGTCTACGTTCACAAAAAGCTTCTCCATAAACTGAAAAACTGAGAACTATCTCACTGTCTTGTGGGCCCGGCAGGATTCGAACCTGCGACCAACCGGTTATGAGCCGGCCGCTCTGACCCCTGAGCTACGGGCCCGCCATTCTTAACTATACTCAAGAGGGGCTGGGATCGTCAACTCAGACACCAAAGCGAAGCGGCCCCGGAAGCCCTCCGAGGCCGCTCTCCCAGCAATGCCAACATCCGCCCTACGGACGACACGCCCCTATGAACTGCGAGTAAACATTGAGCTGTCCGCGCGCGCCAACGTTTAGGACCCATAAAGCCATCGCATCCCCTTGAGGGATAAGCTGCACTTGCGTAGGCACGATGGGGTCCCCTGGGATGGCAGCATCAAGGGGCATCGTGAGCGACCACTTCAGGTCCTTGCTGAGCAGAGTAACGCTTGCGCCACCGCGATCCACTCCGGTGTTAGTCACTACAACCCAACACTTGTTATCAGTGGTGATCCCGCGCGGAGCATCGCCTACCTCTACCTCTGCTATGCTCTGAAGTTGTGGAGCAAGCAACATCTGGGTCACGCTGTCGCCGGTGCTGTTAATGACGTAGGCTGTGTCCCCTATCGTGGCTATGGCGCGTGGGTAAGCCCCTGTTCCTGCGCAAGCGCCTAGCTCGATCTTCTCCTCACCCTTTTTGACTTTCTCGCTATTGGCGTTGATATTCTTGATCTCGCATACTTGCCACGTGTCGGTGTCGACCACGTAGGCCTTATCGCCCTTGATAGTGATATCAGCAGGGCTGGGGTATGTGGGGTTCTCTTCGTTAGGGTCGAGCTTGATCGTCGCGATCACCTCGCCCTTGTCTGGAGCATCGTTCTTGTACAAGATATCGACAACGCTGACGGTGTGCTCCCGCTCGTTCACCGTGAAAGCACGCGTGCCCTCAGCGTTGACAGCGACGGCCCGTGGGCCTGCTCCCACAGCGACTTTCTTCGCGGCTTTCGCTCCAGTGGGCTTACCACTCTTGTCGAAAGCCACTTGAGAGATATAGAGGGTGTCGTCGTCATAGCCTGGCACGAACAGCACCTTCTTCGCCTCGTTGTACTCTAAATCTTGAGGATTGATATTCCCACGGATCTGGACGAGACAGAGCTCCCCCGCGATGGGGCAGCCGCGAATCTTCTTACCAGAAAACTCCATAGTGGTGGAGCTGGCTGCTGCAATGAAGACTGAGCTCTCTCTCCCCACGCTCAGGGATACAAAGACATACTGGCCATCGCTCGTCGATACAAAACCGTTAACCTTCGAACCGCCAAGGTCAAGAGTCGCTGAAGGCCGAAGTCCAAGGGGTCCTGCTACGCTAGGAAGGAACATGATGCTGAGCATCATGATGAGACAAACCACTGCACCCAAGAGCTTGTATTTTCGAACCATCGCCGCGCAACCTCCTTCGAAGAAGATCTGCATATGCGAGCTAGGCTATCGTCCCCCGCAACTATCGCACGTAGCGTTGACTTCTCTCCCGCCATCACCTCCCTCACTAAAAGCTGACCAACTGAGAGCACCTTGTACGCTGCTTCCTAAAGATTAGCACGAAAAGGCAATATTTGTCAAGCAGCAACCTTGGGAGCTCATCCCCCCCTTGTCAGAGATCATTGCAATATATACAGAGAGATGATACAATTTTTTGCTGATGATGCACAGATATAGCGATAGACGGGCGCTGAAATTCGCATTCTGGTGTGTTTTGTTCCTGAGCGCCATAGCTTGGGGCAATTCTGTCTTGACGTTCCAAGAAAGTCAGCGCATACAGATTGGCTCCGGGACAACGACTGTCGCCCTTAGGGATATCAATCAGGACGGTTTTGGGGATATCGTCAGCTCAACTATTATAATAACCGACGAAGAGAAGAACATAAAGCGCTTGAACCTGGCTGCTGTTTTGGGAAGCCCACAGGGGGAATTTCTCGCGCCGAAACTGATCGAGTTCAACTCGGTGAAACTGGACGATGCTGTGAAGGTCCCGCGCGGCAAGGTGCTCGCGCTCGGCGACATCAACGGCGACGGCCTTCTCGACGCGGTGCTTGCCTACCCTAGCGGGGGGAATTTCTGGGTTTTTTGGGGGGAGAAGGAGAGCGTGTTTCGCCCGGCTTCAAATCGCGATCTCCCCCGGAGCTTGCGCGACGTCAGCTCGGTCGCCTTGGCCGACTTCACCCGCGACGGTCGTCTCGATATCGTCTGCACAAACCTCCAAGGGAGCGTCTACGTTTTTATCAATAATGGGACGGAACAAGTAGATCGGTGGAAGATGGTCGAGACGTCTGTCGGCGGGAGCCTCCAGTCTCTCGCCGTCGGCGATCTCAATCGTGACAGCACGATGGACGTCGTCGTCAGCAGCATCGGGCGAGTAGCCGTGCTTCGTGGGGATGGCACAGGGAGCTTCACCATCGCTCAGCGCTTGGCCGCTGGGCTCTATTCGGGAGATTCCCCAGCATGGATCGAGATCGCCGACGTAAATAATGACACTGTCGGCGACTTGGTGACGGCAAACCCAGAGAGCGATCGGATACTGATCTTCTCTGGTGACAGCGCGGGGAGATTTGACGAGCAGCCGCGGGCCTGGCCAACAGGGGCGCTCGATCCACGAGCTGTCGTCGCTGATGATTTCAACCAAGACGGCTGGCTTGACCTAGCTGTGGTGAACTCCTCGAGCAATCTTGTCACCGTCCATCTGAACGACGGTTTTGGTGGCTTTGGCTCTATACTTATGATTGATCCCCCGCGGGGAAGACCCGTGCAGCCCAACAGGGCGATCACTGTTTCAGTCGGCTCGCTCCCCGTCTCGGTAGCCGCAGGGGATATCGATAGCGACGGCGATCTCGATCTGGTCGTGGCCAATCAGGGGGACGACTCTGTCTCCGTCTTAAAGAACGAAAGACGATGAGTTCTGAAGAAGGGTCAAGGGCATAAAAAGCCGATATAATCGGGGTTTTAGCGCAGATGGCTGCCGCAGATGTCAGGGTTTGTCAAGATGGGGTATACTAATGGAAGTCCGGATCGAGCTGGCGCGCTTGGCATACGCCGAGAATATCTTGCGGTGCACCAATGAGCCGCCAGAGACGGTCGAAGACTTGCTCTCTCTGGACGGCGAGCTAGAGAAAGCGCGCCGGTGGTTCGCATTTGCGGAGGCGAAGCGACGCTTTGACCCTAACATCGTGCGAGGACTGCTGGTCTATCTCTTCAGTCACTATACGAGCGCGGAGTTCGACCCGCACAAGCGCGAGCAGCTTGTCCGGGAGATCACTGCAGGGCGTGTGCGTATGCGCGATTTAACGATCGAACGCTTGGCCGGCACTCGTCTCAGTTGGGAGCATATCTTTCGGTTGGTTGGCCGTCAGTTCAATCCCACGCGCGAGAAGGAGAAGATCAAAGAACTGTATGCCCAGCTCTACGCTGCGGCCCCTAGCCACACGGAGGTCTCCTATGGACACTAACTACTCCCCGCAGCACCCCTACGAGAACGAGCTCGAGAAGCTTACTGAGTTTGCTGATCTCTGCAGGGGCGTAGAGCGCCTTGAGTACGCAGATCATCCCAGCGAAGATATTTTGCGGGCCTATGTGGCCAATAGGCTGCTGGATGGGCCTGGGGCGGGGCGCGTCGGGGCGAGCTTCCGCGATGAGCAAGCGTTCGAGCAATTCGCGCGGGGGCGCGTCGCGCGCTGGACGCGCCCTGACGTTTCGATGCATATCCTGACGTGTGCCCGGTGTCAGCAGAGCGTTTCGCGTCTGCGGGCGAGCCGCTGGCAGCTCCTCAGCTCGGCCCGACACCCCACAGAAGAGCGGAGTTGGCGTCGACGCCTGGCGCTTGGGGCGTTGGCGAGCGCAGCCGTCGCGGCGATCGTCGCTGCCCTCTGGCTGTGGCCTCCCAGCACCCCCGGCCCCGCCTGCTGGATCGAGGAGCAGTGCTGGCAGCAGGTCATCAGAGAGAGTTCGTCCAAAGGGTCTATTCTCATGTCGTATCGTCAACCGGGGAGATTCTGAGAATGTTCGCACTCACAACTCTCTTCAAAGGGGGTGATAGACAGAAGGGGGATGCCGTCGAGCACCATTAGCTAAGACAAACCTAGCACAGAAAGGGAGGTTGTGACATGTTCAAACGCGTGAAATTTATTGCTGTTGTCGTCTTGCTTGCTATATTCGTCGGGGCTGTGCTCTCCAGCCAGTCCAACTCGGTCGTGCAAGCCCAAGCCCAGAAGATCTATAAGCTCGCGATCTTCGAAGATTTGACAAGTTTGAACAGCTTAGCGACGCTCGGCCCCAAAGCTACGGTCTGGAACTTCTACGTCCGGCTCAACGGCTGGGGGCCGTCTCTCTTCGGGTTCTCGGACAAGTTCGATGATTATATCCCGGGGATCGCCGACGCCAGCACCGAAGAAGAAGCTACCAAGATGAAGACCATCGGTGCGGACAAGACGGCGACCATCAAGATTAAGAAGGGCATCAAGTGGTTTGACCCCAAGACCGGCAAGGAGATCGGCGAGCTCACGGCTGAGGACGTGGCGTTCAGCTTCAACGCGATCATGGGGAAGAACGTCAAGGGCGAGCCCGCCTACAAGGGCATTGACCCGGTGAAGCTGGGCGGCAACTGGCCGGGCATTATCAACCCCGACTTCTTCGATCACGCTGAAGTCGTAGACAAATATACAGTGAAGTTTTTCTTGAAGGCCCAGTGCAGCTACGACGGCTGGGACGAGGGCTTGCTCTTCGCGCCCATTTTCAGTAAAGCGTACTGGGAGCCCAAGTTCGAAGCTGCGGCCAAGGCCCAAGACCCCGTCAAGGCCCTCTACGAGAACAAGGGCGACGACGAGCCCGTAGCGGGAGGATGGCTCTTCCAGAAGTGGGAGCCGGGAGCCTTCGCTGAGTCGACAGCCAATAAGAATCACTATTTCGCCGGGGCCAAGAGCGTCCGGCCCTACGCCGGCGGCTATACTGAAGAGAAGCCCGGCGTCTATAAGTACACCCACACGACCAAAGTGGGCTTCCAGTACGACGGCGACCGGGGCACAGCCATCCTCGATAAAGACAAGCCCACGGTGCGCTTGGAGCTCACGTCGGGGCCGTTCGTAGACGCGACCCAGTGGCGCATCTATGGCGACCAAGCGACGGCTGTCGCCGCGCTCATCAAGGGCGACGTGCACTTCATGCTCAACCCCTTGGGGGTCGCTGTAGGCTTCCGTAACCAACTGAAGCAGACCAAGGGCGTGGGCATTGCCGAGAACGCCGGCAACGGCCTGTACTACATGAGCTTCAATCTGCGCCGCGAGCCCTTCAACGTGAAGGAGTTCCGCCAGGCGGCTTCTATTATGATCGACCGCGAGTTCATCACGCAGCAGCCGCTGGCGGGGCTGGCTATCCCAACGTACTCTATCGTGCCGCTGGCCAACACCGGCTGGTACAACCCCAACATCAAGACCTACGGCAAGGGCCTCAAAGAAGCCGAGAAGGCCGATCTGGCCATTAAGCTGCTCAAGCAGGCCGGCTTCAGCTGGGATGTCGAACCCAAGGTGGACATCCCCAACAACAAGGTCACTCCAGGGCGCGGACTGAAGTACAAGGGCAAGGCCGTAGCCCCCTTCGAGCTGCTCGCGCCGCACCAGGGCTATGACCCCCTGCGCGCGACCTTCGCGCTGCACATCGAGGAGCGGCTCAACAAGATCGGCATCCCCGTCAAGGTCAATCTCACGGGGTTCAACACGATCTCCAGCCGCGTCTTCGACGACCAGAAGTTCGACGCGTGGATCTTGGGCTGGGGCCTGGGCGGCAAGTTCCCCAGCTACTTGGTCAGCTTCTTCCATAGCGAGAACTCCGGCTTGGGTGGTCAGAACCCCCAGGGATACAATAACCCGGAGTTCGACAAGATCGCTGACGAGTTCCGCGCGGCCTGCGAACAGTCCAAGCTGAAAGAGCTGGCGTTCAAGATGCAAGAGATGCTCTCAGAGGAGCTGCCGTATGTGCCGCTCTTCAACGCCCCGCTCTTTGAGGCGTTCCGCGCTGATGCCTTCGTGGGCGACCATATGCCCTATGAAAAAGTCTTCGACGGCATCCAGGGCACCAACGGCCTGATGAGCTACGTCCAGCTCAAATAGCGTGTCTCTCTCCTGGGGGTGAGGGCCTCACGCCCTCATCCCCAGGGCTTCTCACGCGAGAAGTTCGGGAAAGGATCAAGGATCTCTATGCAACGGGTTTGGCACGCTCTCACCAGCGGCATGGGCAAGTTCATTATCGTGCGCCTCCTGCAAATCTTGCTCGTGCTCTATCTCTATATGACGCTGGTCTTTATCATCTTGGAGGCCCAGCCAGGGGATATTACCGACATTTACACAGCCAACCCTAAGATCACCCCTGAAGCGCGCGAGGCCATCGTCAAACAGCTTGGACTGGATAAACCGATCTTTGAGCGATATCTTGATTATCTCAAGAACTTCGTGACAGGCCATCTGGGATGCTCGTTCAAATGGGGCAACATCAGCGCCACCCCAGACCCGGTCTGCCGCGAGCAGCGCCCTACTTGGGATATCATCAAGGAGCGCCTGCCCCGAACTATCGTGCTCTTCTTGACCTATACGATCGTCTCGTTCTATATCGGATTTTTCATGGGAAAGGTGATCGCCTGGCGGCGCGGCGCGATTATCGAATACTTCTCGACCGTGGTGGGCGTCGTGCTCTTTACGGTCTTCACCCCGTGGTTTGCGCTGCTGCTCGTCTGGCTCTTCGCTGTCAATCTGAATATTGTCCCCATCGGGGGGTTTATCAACCCCGATAGCTGGACCAATATCCGCCAGATCGGGACGACCGACTGCAGCATCGGGATTAGCTGCTCCAACATCGTTTTCAATCATATGTTGCTGTGGCTGGGCGGGCTGACGCTCTTCTGGGGCATTGTCTATCTGTGGAGCCGGCGCTTCCCCTATGCATGGCAGAGAAATGCGACGGTTGGGGGAGCCATTGCCCTCGGCTTGATCTTAGCAGGCTTGTTCTTTGGGGGCGGCTGGCTCGGCGAAGTGGATCGCGTCGTATTGGCGCGCGATACCAAGTTCCAGTTTTTTGTGTGGAACCTTGAGTTCCCCGCAGGGACCATCCCGCTCTTCCCCTTGGCGCTGGACTTCGTGCAACATATGGTCCTGCCCATCTTAACGCTCACGCTGATCTCGTTTGCAGGCACGATGCTGTTGATGAGAAATACGATGCTGGAGACGATGCGCGAAGATTATGTAATGGCGGCTAAGGCGAAGGGCCTGCCCGATCATATCGTGCGCGACAAGCACGCTGCGCGCAATGCGTTATTGCCCGTAGTGACAAGCTTGATCTTCGCTATCGCCTTCTCGGTAGATGGCGGGGTCTTCACCGAAACGATCTTCTCCTGGCCGGGGATGGGGCAGCTCTTGCTGCAAAGCGCCCTGGAGCAAGATTACCCCGTAGCCGTGGGCTCGCTCGTCTTCACCGGGATCTTCGCGCTGATCGCGCACGTGATCGCTGATATTCTCTATGCGTTTCTCGATCCGCGCATCCGGTATGATTAAGAGTGAGAAGGGAGACAGATTCTATGCAAGCTGCGACGACGTTTAAACCCGCCGAGGCGCTCTGGCGCGTGCGGCTTCATCTGCTCTGGCGTGGCTTGAAGGGCAGTTGGGCCATGTTCGCTGAGAGCAAGATCGGCTTGACGGGCTTGGGGATTATTATATTCTTCGCAGTCTTTGGGGCATTATGGCCGGCATATCCGTGGTTGATGGAGCATCTAGCCTGGACGCCCGAGGAGCTTGAGGCTGCCCGCAATGCCCCCTATGGGGCCATCAGCAACATTGAGCAAGTCTACCATCCGGTAGTCGGGTATGACCCGCTCATCCCGGGGATAGAGAATCCCAGCCCGCCATCGCGCCGGCACCCCTTGGGGACGAATCAGTACGGGCGCGATATCTTAGCGCAACTGATGGCCAGCACGGGCTCGGAATTCATGCTTGGTGTATTAGCAGCGCTCATCACCGTCGTGATCGGCACGCTCGTGGGCGCGATCACCGCATATTATGGGGGCTTCGTAGACACGTTCTTCATGCGCTTGGCCGACGTCTTTATTCTCTTTCCCTTGGTCTCGTTCTTGATTGTGCTCGGCTCGATGATCGAGCTGACGCTCTTGAAATTAGCGTTTATCTTGGGGATTCTCTTCGGGTTCGGGCAGATCACCGTGATCTTGAAGTCTCAGGCGTTAGCCGTGAAGGTCAAGCCCTATATCGAAGCGGCTAAAGTCGCCGGCGGCGGACACTTTCACGTGATCTTTCGCCATATCATCCCCAATCTCTTACCCCTCGCGTTTCTGTATATGATGTTCAACGTCACCAGCGCGATCTTCTCCGAAGCGGCGCTCTCGTTCTTTGGGCTGCTGCCGGGGATTAAGATCAGCTGGGGCATTATGATTGACGCTGCGCACAGCGACGGCTATATTCTAGGCGGGCGGTCTTTTCAGAACTGGTGGCTGTGGGTGCCGCCCGGGGTGGCGATCACCCTGCTCTGTTCGGCCTTCTATCTTGTAGGTCGCGGGCTGGATGAAGTGGTCAATCCGCGCCTGCGCAAGAGGTGAGAGCGTGACAACACTGACGACTTATCCCGTCCTGCACGTCGAGAACCTGACGATGCACTACACCACCCGAAAGGGGGAAGTGAAAGCCGTCGAGAACGTGAGCTTCTCTCTCGACAAGGGTGAGGCGCTGGGCTTAGTAGGGGAGTCGGGCTGTGGCAAGACCTCGGTAGCATTGACGCTGTTACGCCTGCTCCCGGAGAACGCGCGCTTTCTCGGAGGCCACGCCTATTTCTTCCGCGACGCCACCGACGAAGCCCACACCCGTCGTTCCCTAGGAAAGCCCGTCAAAATCTTATTAGACGGGCAAGAACACCAAGGCCGGCTCAGCAGCCTTGACAGATCGCACCTGGTGCTCGAGGCGCACGTCAACGGGCGGACCCAACAGATACGCTTGGAACGAGATGCTATCGCTCGAATCGGAGTCGATCTGACGGCCCTGAGCGACGACGAGATGCGCCCCATTCGATGGAAGGGCATCTCGATGATCTTCCAAGCGGCGATGAACTCGCTCAACCCCGTCTACAAAGTGGGAGATCAGATCGTTGAAGCGTTGCAGACCCACATGCCCATCTCTCTCCCGCAAGCCCGTGAGCGCGTGGCGGAGCTCTTCCAACTCGTTGGGCTGGATCGCCAGCTGATGGACCGCTACCCCCACGAGTACTCCGGGGGCATGAAGCAGCGGGCCGTGATCGCCATGGCTCTGGCCTGCGACCCCGATATGATCATCGCTGACGAGCCGACGACCGCCCTCGATGTGATCGTCCAAGACAAGATCCTGCGCGAGATGCGCCAGATCCAGAAGAAGCTCAATATGAGCATGATCTATATTTCACACGACATCGCGGTCATCGCCGAAGTCGCGGACAAAGTCGGGGTGATGTACGCCGGGGGGTTGGTCGAATTTGGGCCTTCCGAGCCGATCTTCAAGAACCCGATCCATCCCTATACCAAAGCCCTGATGTCGGCCTTTCCGTCTATTAAGGGCGAGAAGGTGAAGCTGGCCGCCCTGCCCGGAGAGCCCCCAGACTTGATCAAGCCGCCTTCGGGGTGCCGGTTCCACCCGCGGTGCCCCTATGCGACAGAGATCTGTGAGCGCGAAGTGCCCCAGTTCCGCGAGCATAAACCAAGCCAGTACGCAGCTTGCTGGAACCCCTTGCAGTGAGTAAGCTTATAAATTAATTAGGTGATCACAGTGGCCATCTACACACAGACGCAGACAGAGACGCTCGTGCGCGTGGAACAGCTTCGTAAATTCTTCCCCGTCCGAACGGGGGTGTTTGCGCGGGCGCGTAGCTTCATCCACGCTGTGGACGACGTAAGCTTCGAGATCAATCGTGGGGAGATTTTCGGTCTGATCGGCGAATCCGGCTGCGGCAAGACGACCACCGGATCGTTACTCGTGCGATTGCTCGACCCCACATCAGGGCATATCTATCTCCGCGTCCCCTCTAACCCCGCGACAAACTCCCAAGGGGAGCAATACGTAGATATCGCGACGCTCGAAGGTCGGGCATTAAAAGAATTTCGCCGCAACGCCCAGATGATCTTCCAAGACCCCTATGAGTCGCTCAACCCGCGCATGACGATCTTCGATATCGTTGCCGAGCCCCTGGGCATCCACGGGATTGGCAGCGTCTACGAGCGCGAGGAGCGCGTGGCAGAACTCTTGAGCTTAGTGGGGCTGACACCCCCAGAGAGCTTTCTCTTTCGCTATCCCCATGAGCTGTCGGGTGGGCAGCGCCAACGCGTCGCCATCGCCCGGGCTATGATCCTCAACCCCAGCTTTATCGTCGCCGACGAGCCGACATCTATGTTAGATGTCTCCATCCGCACCGGCGTCATGAACTTAATGTTAGACCTGCGCGAGGAGTTCGGGATCAGCTATCTCTACATCACCCACGATCTCGCCGTCGCCCGCTACATGTGTGATAGAATCGCCGTGATGTATCTGGGCAAGATCGTCGAGCTAGGCCCCACCGAAGAGGTCATTCAGAAGCCGCTGCACCCCTACACCCGTGCGTTGATCTCCGCTGTGCCCATCCCAGACCCGGCGGTGGAGCGCCAGCCCATCGAGATCAAGGGCGGCGTGAGCAAGCCCATAGATCCACCGCCCCGATGCCGCTTCTACGACCGTTGCCCCATGGCAACAGACCGCTGCGCCCGCGAAGACCATCCCCCTCTCGAAGACAAGGGCAGCAAACACTTCGTCGCGTGCTATGAAGTCTGAGAAGAGATCGTGGCGGCAGATCGCCGGCGCCCTCTTGCTTGCGGCATTGCTCACCCTCTCTTTGGTATTGCTCACTCTGACGGAGAGAAGCTACGCGGCCTTCCGCGAGACGCTCCAACGCTTTCAGTTCGAGATACGCCTGACAGAATTTCGTACTATCGGCCCGCAGCAAGCACGTTTGCACTGGCAAGCCCGCTTGGCAGTGTCGGAACTGAAGATCCCTGCTTGGCTGGAGCTTTTGGACTGGAAGCTCTACAGCGCGGACGGGCGCGTCTATTTAGGGTTCTATACGACCAGTGAAGTCCAGATTGATCTCACCGCCGCGATGGAGATCCCCCTCGAAGCGCAGATAGAGGGTCCCAATTTCGAGAAGCTCCAGCAGCTACTACAAGCAGAATCTGAGACTGTAGCGTTACTCTTCCAAGGCACCGCGCGCGTGCTCTTCCGATTGCCCCAAGGGGAAGTGCGCAAGAAGATCCCTACCGTGGGCCTCTTCGCCATCCCCACGGAGGAGGCTGATAGATTATGAAAGCTCTTCATAATCTCGTGCGCGTGGGCCTCCTCATCCTAGCAGCAGGGGTGGCTGCCGGCGCGAGCTCAGCCCTCCAATCCGGAGAGTTCCTCGAGTTCTCACCCGTGCCCAGCAGTATCGCATACGTGCTGGTGCTGCTCACCGGGTTCAGTGTGGGGTTGCTCGTCAAGGGGGTACAAGAGGGGCTTCTGACCAGCCTCTGTGTCACAGTCGTCGGCACGATCACGCTCTTCTTGGCGATCTATATCGCTAACGTTGAGATCACCGCGACAGCGCCGGAACTGATCCTCCGCTCTGTGTGGTGGGGCGCTCTTAGTATATTCTTTCTCACGATGATTGGGATCTTTGTGGGCCGTATCTTATCTGGCGAGTAGGCGCAGGAGAAGCCGTTCGAGCGGGCGGCGCAGCTTCGCCCAGAGCGAATCCGAGCGCGGGCTAACGGGAGCCACTAAAATAGCATAGAGCCCTGCACGCTTGGCTCCCCAAATATCCGTAAACAGTTGATCCCCGATCATCACTGCCTGTGCGTTTACGCTCTGCAACAGATCGAGAATATTCTCATAGCCGCGGGTGTGCGGTTTCTTGGCCCGCCAGATGACAGACCAACCGCTCAGCTGCTCTTTCACCACAGGGCGATCGCCACCGCCATCGTTGCTGAGAAACCCCAAAACAAAGCCACGGGCATCCAATCGGCGTAAGAGCGCGTAAACACGCTCCGGGATAGAAGCGCAGCCCCACTCCCCAAGCGTATTGTCTATATCGAAGATCAGCGCTCGATACCCCGCGCGCCAGAGACGTTCATAGTCAATCGCCTCGACCGAGGGACAGATCTCATCAGGCCGGAGAGAGTTCAGCACGCCTTTCACGATTCGATCACGATGTCTCCGATAGGGATGTACTCCCGCAGCGCTTCGAGAATCTTCTGGACGTCGGGCCAAAAATCGGGAGAGACAAAGTTCTTATAATAGAGCTTGCCGTTGATGAGCTTCACATCGCGCCGGGGATTGACCATATTATGAAAAGCTTTTAAAGCGCTGTCGAAGAAGTGCACATCTTTTTCGTTCAGTTCGACGTAGAGCACCAACGCTTCAGGGGCAGGCGGGGGAAGATCACTCAGATCGAGCATGGCTGGGGGGAAATTTGCTTTCGATCTCATGGGCGAAGCGGGCGTTGGCCCGCTTGAGCGCCAATTCCGGGTCAAGCTGGAGCTCTCGCGCTGCGGCGACGATCTCAAAGAGCAGCTCCCCCAAGCGTTCCTCGCTCGGCGTGTCCAACAATCTCATCACTGGCGCTGAGGGGCGGACGGCGAAGGCCTTGTCCCTCTGGGCCGCGCGCTCCTGTAGCTTGCGCGCCTCAATCAGGGCGGGCAAGGCCGTCTTCACTGAAAGCTTCTTCCCCTCATGACGCTTGATCTCCTCCCACCGCCCCTTGATCTTCTCGATCTCCTGAGTGGACTCCGAGCCGAAGACATGGGGATGCCGACGAATGATCTTATCAGAGATGCCCCGAAGCACGTCTTGGAGAGTGAACTCGCTGCGCTCTTGGGCAATCTGCACATGAAACGCCACGTGCAACAACAGATCGCCGAGCTCGTCTTGTAGTTCTGCCATATCGTGTGATTCGATGGCCGCGACCGTCTCGTATGCCTCTTCGATCAAGAGGGTTTTGAGCGACTCGTGGGTCTGAGCACGATCCCATGGGCAGCCGCGCTCGGAGCGTAGATGCGCTACGAGCTCGACCAACGAACGCAATTCCAGCTCTGGGTCCATATCTTTATTGCTATCTTTATTGCTGCTCTTGAGGCTGCCCGCACGGAAGCTGTTCCGGCCCCTTGTCAATCCACTCGTCAATGAAGCTCTTTATACGATTCTCGTCGTACGAAGAGAGCTTATCTATGCGTCCCCAGGCCGTGAGCGCCAGCTGTTTGGGATCGAGCTTGTCATACGGCGCGAGGATCAGCCGGCAGTACTTCTCTGCGTTCTCGTTTTGCAGGCGCTTGAAGAGATTTTCGAGCTGCGTCAGCGTTGTCGCATCGGTCTCCGGGCCGTACTGTATAAGCACGGCGCCCCCCCGCAGTGCCCGCGCTTGTAACTCTTCAGCAAGCTGTTCCTTGTGCACGCCAAACTGCACCTCTTGCTCAACATACGGGCCCGACGTGGGCGGCGTGGAAGTATACGGCTCATGCTCCTGTCCAGCCGAGATCGGTTGAGAATCTTGAATAGCCACGGGCATACCCGGCTTGTCGTCGCTCCACTTGCCCGTCACTTCGTAGAGCATCTGGGCGACTTCAGAAGCTTTATAATTGGGATCTTCTTGTTTAAGTTTCTCTAACTGCTCGCGCATATCCGAGAGCTTCTGTTGATTCCGCGCGATGACGGCGAGCTGATAGATCGCTTCCAAGCCATCCTCGCCGAGCTTGCCCGCCGTCCCCACAAGCGATCGTTCAGCTGCCAAAATCTTCTCATAGAGATTCTTCTTTTGATCGTCGGTGGTTGCGACGGCCAGCCCGGACTTGTAGTGATTTTTCGCTTGCTCATACTCAGCGCGGCCTACGGCGACATCTCCTAACCCAATATAAGCGTTGAGGGCCTGTTCGGGGGTCGGCCCTTGCTCTAAGATCGCCGTGTAATGCCGAACAGCAGATTCGAAGATATGCTCCTTCTGATACTGCTTCGCCAATTGAAACCGCGTCTCGAAGTCTTTGGGGTCAAGCTCGACGATGCGCTCACCCAGCTGCTCGCGCAGCTCAGCCACCGCAGTGCGCTTGAAGCCATCACGATAGTTCTTCAAAGCCTCCTCGGTCTGTCCTAGCTTGCGCTGCAGATCCCCTAACGCCAGATAGGCCTCAGCTAAATAGGGCGACTCTTTGATCACCTGAGTGTACTGTTTGAGAGCCTCATCGAGATCATTCAGCCCCTCGTAGGCGCGGCCGAGCTTGAGGCGCACGTTGGGGTTGTTCTGGAGCTTGAGCGACTCCAGATACAGACCAACAGCACGTTCGTAGTCGTTCTTCTTCGCAGCGATATCAGCGAGAGCTGTGACCAATCGGGGGTCGTCGTAGCCGCGCTCTTTGAGCTCTTGCTCGCGCAACTCAGTGTAGAGCGCCTCAGCCTTGTCCCACTCCTCAAGACCAAAATACGCTTCAGCCATCTTCTGCTTGATCGTCCGGATGGCATCTTTGTCCTTGTCAGGGTTGAGATTCTCCAAAGCTTTCTGATAGTACTCCAGGGCCAGGGTGTAATTTTTCATGGACATCATCAAGTGCCCGTAGAGCCGCAGCGGGCCGGGATCAGTAGGGGCAAGCTCAGTAGCGCGCTTGGTCATCTTGATTGCGTCTTGCACGCTCTGCTGATCGCCCTCGGTGAAGAGAAAGAGCCCATACTGATAGTACGCTTGGGGGTTATCGGGATCGAGCGCGATCAGTTGGTCATAGAAGCTCCGATCCCCGCCCGCAGATTTGGCCGTCTCCAACAGATGCTGCACAGCTTTCTGAGAGTACTCTTTGATCTTTTGTTCGAGCTCTTGGAGCTTCGCTTCTTTGTCCTCGACGTTCTCTTGCTTCTCTAAGTTCGCTTTCTCCTGCTCGGCCTGTCTGAGCTTGATTTGGTAGAGCCGCGCGATATAGTAATCGAGATATTTTCCGAGCTCATCGTCGGCGGGCAGGGAGCCTTGTGCCAGAAGTCTCTCATACGCGGCGATGGCTTCATCAATCTTCTCTTGTTGTTCGAGTTGGTACGCAGCGATCAAAGGGAGGCGCAGCTCGATTTGGGCCGATGCTTTGGCTTGCTTGAGCCATTGGTCGAAGCGTTCGACCCGCTGCCGTGCTTTGTAATCCGTAGCGATGCTCTCTTTGACAGAGCCAAAGCTCTTGCGGTCTTCCAAGCGCACGAGCCAGAGCCCCTGCGAGGTTTGGATCAGATCGCTCACCTGACCGACTTGGAGCGAGGCTATGCCGTCTTGCAGCTCTTTGGGCAGATCGCTCACGGTGACATAGCCCATATCGCCGTTGCGGTCTTTGAAATCTGGGTCTTGAGAATATTCTCTCACTATGTCAGGGAACTGTGCGCCCTCGACTCTCAGTTTATCTTTGGCTTCTTGGAGGCGCTTGCGGGCTGCGATCAGCTCGTCTTCGGGGGCATCAGGAGCGATGGGCACAAAGATGCGACTGAGCCGAACGCGCTCTAAGAAATTGCCCTGCTTGGCTGCCTCGAGCCATTGGTTCATCAGGGCGTCTTCCCTCTCGCGCAGCCAGTCGCGGCGGACGTCAGATTGCGCTTGCTCGAACGTGCGCACGCGTTTGTCTTCAACCTTGATGAGATGGAACCCAAAGCGCGTGCGCACCGGCGCGCTGACCTTCCCGATATCGAGCGCGAACGCCGTCTCTTCAAACTCTTTGACCATGACACCTCTGCCGAACCACCCTAAGTCACCACCATTCTCCGCGTTGCTCTTGTCGTCAGAGTATTTCTTCGCGAGCTCAGCGAAGTCCGCGCCCGAATCGAGTTGCTTCTTGATCTCTTCGATCTTGTTGCGGGCTTCAGCGACCTGCTCTTCAGAAGCGTTTTCATCAACGCTGACTAAGATATGCCGCGCCTTGACCTCGGGGGTCGCGTATTTTTCTCTGTTGGCTTCAAAGTAGGCTTGCAGCTCAGCCGTCGAGGGCTGAATATAGCCTAAGATATCAGTGATATATCGGGTCTTGTTCTGCTCAATGAATTCTATCAGTTGGGCATCAGTGACCTCGAGCTGGCCGACGACGGCCTCCTCAAGGGCTTCTTCTCTGAGCTGCGCGGCCACTTGGTCACGGATTTGCCGCTGGTAGGCCGGCAGAGAGCTCCCGCGCTCCTTGAGCAGCCGCGCCAATTCCTTCTCGTCAATCCCATAGTTCTGACGCAACATCGCGAGAAAATTCTCGTACTCTTTCTTATAGCGTTCGTCTATCTTCTTGGCCGAGACGTTAATCAATCGTTTTTTCGCTTCCCTGTCTTTAATAGCTTTCTCAATGAGACGGTCAATCGCCTGAGCGCGCCATTGCAACTGTCTATATGCGCCATCCGGCCCTTGCAACGCTTTTTCAATGTCTTGGGTGGACTGACGCTGCTCGTTCAAGATCTCCAGATAGGCTTGTTCGTACTTAGCCTTGTCGATCTTCTCCCCGTTGACGACGAGAACGATATCTTCTTCCTTGGGGGCCTTGCTCCCTGTGGGGTTAAGCGCAACCGGCGAGAAGATCACCAACGCCCCAATCACGAAGCTGATGACCACAGCCCAGATCACGTACTTCCCGTATCGTTCCACAAGCCGACGAATCGTAGGCATGCTGTTCCTCACCTCAGAGTGCGTGTGCGATAGAAAGAATATGAGCGATTTCCTTGACGCTCGGTATCTCTGTATAATAAACCCTAGGGGGTGATCTGTCAAGAGCGATGCGCGCTGCGTATCTGGGGCTTCTTATAACGGCCGTGCTGAGCATATGGGGGGAGGGCCAACCCGCCTTGTGGGTGATCGCTATAGATGCCGGGCATGGAGGCGACGATACCGGCGGAATCGGGGGAGATACCCTCATGGAGAAAGATATAACGCTCCAGATTGCTCATCTGATCGCGCTGGAAGCGTCCAGCCTCCCGAATATAAAAATCATTCTCACACGAAGCGATGACCGCTATCTCTCGCCTGCTGCGCGCATCGCCCGCGCTCGCGGGGCACACTTTTTTATCAGTCTGCATCTGGATTTCTCATACGACCCCTGGATGCGAGGGATCGGAGCGGTCGTGCCCATCCATAGCCCCAGTTCTGCAAGAGCCCTCGCCGAGATAATACTCCGACGCATCGTCGCTGCGATGAAGGGGCCTGCACAGGAGACGAAAGCCGCTCCTCTCTGGTTGAGACGGCTCGGCATACCCGCGGTGCAGCTCAATCTGGGATTTATAACCAACCCCCAAGAGGCCCGAAGGCTAGGGCAACTTGCGTATCTGCATCGCCTCGCTCAAGCGATCCTCGAGGGCATCAGGGAGTTCGTTGTCAGCTTACCCACATGAGTCTCGCTAAATCCGCCCCGTCACCCTGGCGCGGGGGCAGCTTGAGCACGCGGGTGTAGCCCCCGGTACGGTTGGCGAACTTCGGCCCGACCTCGCGAAAGAGCTTCTCGGTCAGATCAGGGTCCTGGAGCACGGCAAACACCAAGCGTCGCGCCTGCAGATCATTGCGCTTGGCCCACGTCACGAGTCGCTCCGCCAGGCGCGCGCTCTCCTTGGCCCGCGCCACTGTCGTGTCCACTTTGCCGTGATCAATCAGCTCCTTCACGAGATTGGCCACCAGGGCCTTGCGGTGCTCCGGATCACGATTGAGCTTGCGAAACTTCTTCCTGTGCCACATAGCACCTCAACTCCGCTTGATCGAGCTCTTGAGCTGATACCCAAGCTCCTCCACACGCTCGATCACTTTCTGTAAAGTCTTGTCACCGAAGCCATGAATATCCTTCAGCTCTTCTTTGGTCTTCTGCAATAAGTCTTTGAGGGTGATGACCCCTTTGGTCTCGAGCAGATTACACGCGCGTTTATCGAAGCCCAGCTCTTCCAGGCGCTTGCTGAGCTCCTCCGGCTCGCTCGGCACCGGCTCGGCCGCGCCAACCGGCAGCGCAAAGAGCTCCAAGTGCCCGATGAGAATCTGCGACGCCTGCTGGAGGGCCTCGTCCGGTCGGACACCCCCGTTCGTCTCCACTTCGAGGATCAACCGGTCGTAATCGGTGCGCTCGCCTACGCGCGTCGGCTCGACTTTAAAATTGACGCGCTTGACCGGGGAGAAATCCGAATCCACCGCGATAATCCCCAGAGGCATATCACCCTTCTTGTTGCGCTCTGCCGGACGGTAGCCAACCCCCGGCTCGACTTCCATGTCCAACACTAATTTGCCCTTCTGGTCCACCGTCGCGATCACATGGTCAGGGTTCATCACTTCCAGACCGCGGGGCAGCTCAATATCTCCGGCCCTGACCACTCCGGCACCCTCATGCTGAATATATAAGTGCTTCGCTTCGCCATCGGTCAGGCGAAACGCGATCCCCTTGAGATTGAGAATGATTTCCAAAACGCTCTCTTTGACGCCCTCGATCGTGTCGTACTCGTGATACTTCCCGTCGAAGCGCACCCGCGTGACCGCGGCCCCCGGCATGGACGAGAGCAGAACCCGTCGCAGGGCATTCCCGATCGTCGTGCCATAGCCGCGCTCGAGCGGCTCCACTACGAAGACCCCTCGGGTGGCAGTCAACTCTTCCACCTTGATCTTCGGCTTCACCAGTTCTGCTCGCATAGTCTCCCTCATACTCCCTTGGGTTTCTTCCTACCCCGTACGGGCTCAGCGTGAGTAGAACTCGACGATCAAGTGCATCTGGAGCTTGTGCTCCAGCTGATCTACCTTGGGGCGATCTAAAACCTGAATGCGGCCATCAATGCGCTCGAGCCAGGCAGGGATAGTCCCGCGCCCTTTGGCCTCCAGAAGCGCTTTAATGCCGGGCTTCTGAGCAGCATTGGGTTTCAGAGCGATGATATCCCCAGGTCGGACCAAGAACGACGGCATGTTGACGCTGCGGTCATTCACAGCGAAATGCCCATGCGTCACGAGCTGGCGGGCCTGATCCCGCGAGACCGCCAAGCCCGCGCGGTAGACAACATTATCTAAGCGTCGTTCCAGAAGCTCCAGCAAGAAATCCCCGGTCACGCCCTTCACGCGCTTGGCCCGCTCGACATAACGCCGAAACTGCTCCTCGCGCAGGCCGTAGATGCGCTTCGCCTTCTGCTTCTCCCGGAGATGAATCCCGTACTGGCTCATCTTGCCGAACTTACGCTGATGCATCCCCGGCGCGTAGGGCCGGCGCTCCACAGGGCACTTCTCGCTATAACACTTATCGCCCTTGAGGAAGAGCTTTTCGCCCTCCCGCCGACATAATCGACATTTCGCTTCCGTATAGCGTCCCATAGTCCTCCATGAATCAGTTCAGTACAGCTCAATGGGCATGCTCGGCACTGTGCGAGACCGGGGTGACGTTCTTGACGTCCTCCACACGAATACCGGACCCCTTCAGCGTATTGACGACGGAGTTTCGCCCCTGGCCCGTCCCGTTGATCGTCACGATCAACGAGCGGACCCCGAACTCGCGCATCTTCGCGATGAGCGATTCACACGCGAGCTGGGCGGCATAGGGGGTGCCCTTCTTGCTCCCCTTGAACCCGCGTGTCCCCGGGCTGGCCCAGGCCAAGACATGGCCGTCCAAATCGGTCAGCGTCAGAATCGTATTATTAAACGTCGAGTGCACATGGAGCCGTGCACGGTCTACTTTGCGAGCCATCTCTGCACCTCGCTCTCACTTGCGCTTGCCGGCCTTGGCCGGGCGCGGGCCCTTCCATGTTCGCGCGTTGCTGCGCGTCTTCTGGCCACGCACCGGCAGCCCTACCGTATGACGAACGCCCCGATAACACTTGATCATCTTCAGCCGAGCGATGTCGTTCTGGACTTTTCTCCTCAGATCGCCCTCGACAGTATATTTCGTCTCGATCTCCTTGCGCAACGCCGTGATCTCCTGCTCGGTAAGATCGCGCACTTTCTTATCGAGATCGATCTTCGTCTCTTGCAGGATGCGCCGCGACAGCGGTTGCCCGATCCCGTAAATATACGTCAACGCGATCTCGACCCGCTTATTGCTTGGCAAATCCACACCAGCAATCCTCGCCATGTGCAACCCTCCTCATATTAGCATCCCTGGCGCTGCTTGTGCTTGGGGTTCTTACAGATGACCATCACGCGCCCGCGACGGCGCACAATCTTGCACGAGTCACAGATCTTCCTGACAGAGCTCCGAACTTTCATCAAAGCGTCACCTCACTACTCACGATAGATAATCCGCCCGTGGCTGAGATCATACGGCGAGAATTCCACAATCACTCTATCCCCGGGCAGAATTTTAATATAATTCTTGCGAATCCGCCCGGAGATGTGACACAACGCTTCGGTGCCGTCCTCGAAGCGCACCCGGAACATCGAGTTCGGGTACGCCTCGATCACCTCGCCACGACGCTTGATAAACTCTCCCTTGCCAATAAACCGCTCACCTCTGCAGAGAGACACCAACCCGTTCGAATATCCCTATCCCCAGAACGTCGGGCAGGGCATGCTCGCGTATGACCACCATCGCTTCAAAATGAGCTCCTACTGTCGCCCCGGGGGCGACCGCCGTCCAGCCATCTTCACCTTCTTCAAGCTCTATGAGATCGCGATTACTATCAGCCACCATGGGCTCGATGCAGATGACCAACCCCTCACGCAACAGGGGCCCTTGCCCCGCCGCGCCGTAGTTGGGCACCTGGGGCTCTTCGTGCATCTCGCGGCCGATCCCGTGACCAACAAAGTTCGTCACAACCGAGAGCCCGCGACTGTTGACATACTGTTGGATAGCGTGAGAGATATCCCCCACGCGATTCCCCCCGCGCGCAGCGGTGATCCCCTCCCACAGGGCCTCTTGCGCTACCCTCACAACCTTCTGAGCAAGGGGGGAGCGAGGCTCATCTCCAACGATGACTGTTGTCGCCAGATCGGCACAAAACCCCCGCCGCACCATGCCAATATCTATCGAGAGCACATCGCCAGCTCTGAGAATTCTATCGGCCTTGGGAATCCCATGCACAACCTCGGCATCCAGCGATGTGCAGATACTCGCTGGGTATATACGATCACGGACACGATACCCCTTGAACGAGGGCCTCCCGTCAGCTTCGCAGATCAACCGCTCGGCCAACTGATCGAGCTGGAGCGTGCTCACCCCAGCGCGGGCTTCCTCAACGAGACGCTGCAAGATCCCTTGCAGAATCTCCGCGTTCTCCCGCAGAATCGCGATCTCCGCTGCACTCTTGATCTTCATTGCCATAGGGCTACTCCAAAGCTTCCTGGGCTGCGCGATAGACGGACTCTATTGATCCGCCAGCGTTGATCTCTCGAAGCACACTGCGCTTCTTATAGAAGTCTATTACAGGTCCGATCTCGCGAGCGTACTGCACGTCAATCCGCCGCTCGATCACTTCCGGCGTGTCATCTGTTCGCTGTACTAACTTACTTCCGCACAGATCACAGATATTATCTTGGCGCGGGGGGCTGGAGAGCAGATTATAGACCTGCCCACACTGCGAGCACACCCGCCGCGCGCTGAGCCGGCGCACGATCTCGGCCCGGTCGAGCGTAAAATGCAAGACGCGATCTATCGGGGTGATGCCGTCCAAGATCTTGGCTTGCTTGATGTTCCGAGGGAACCCGTCGAGCACGAAGCCCGTCGTCCCTTGTAAGCGTTTGCGGATCATCTCCGCGACCAACTGATCCGGGACGAGCTCGCCCCGATCCATAAAGCCCTGGGCCTGGACTCCCAACTCCGTGCGGTGCTGCACCTCGCTGCGCAACAGATCCCCGGTCGAAATATGGGGAACGCCTAACCACGCCGCCAAGCGCACCGCTTGCGTTCCCTTGCCCGATCCCGGTGGCCCCAAGAGCACGATCCGTCGCGCAGTCATAGTTTAGATCCGGCGCCCCAACCCCCCTTTAGCGATCAGGCTCTCGTAGCGGCGCTCCACCATGTGCGCCTCGATCTGCTTGATCGTGTCCACGGCCACACCCACGACGATGAGCAGCGACGTGCCCCCTAAGAAGAAGGCCGTCAAGCCGCTCAGATTCGTAATGACCATGGGCAGGAGGGCAATAATGATCAGAAAGACAGCCCCGATAAACAGCAGCCGGCTTTGCACCAGCTCAATATAATCCGTGGTGGGCTTCCCCGGACGGATGCCCGGGACGAAGCCGCCCCACTTGCGCAGGTTCTCCGCCAAATCTCGAGGGTTGAAGACGATCGCGCTGTAAAAGTACGTGAAGAAGAAGATGAGCACCGCGCTGAGCACCATATAGAGCACATGCCCACGTGAGAGGTCCGTCGCCAACCAATTGAAGAAATCGCCCAGAACGTTGATCCAATCCCGAATGGCTCCTCTCGTAAAGGTGATCCCGTACACGGTCGCTGTGTCGCCTGCGACCGCGAGAGGTATCAGCTTCTCAGCAGTCTCGCCCAGATAGAGAGTTTTGGTATCTCCCGGTTCGAGGGGGATGACCAGATGGCTGCTCTGTGTCTGAGCCACGTTGGGTTGCTGACGGTTGAGCGCGTCGGCGAGAGCTTGAGCGATCTCCTCGCCCGTTTGTCCAGGCGCGAGCGTGATCTGCACGGGAGCGCTGTCGCCCACCCTCACCAAGAGCTCTCCCGCCTGGCTCTGGCCAGTGATCTCCAGAGAGATCGCGCGCTCGGTTGTCATCCGCGCCCACATATCCGTCTTCTGCACAAACTGGAAGATCGTCTGCGGAATGGCCAGCAAGGCCACAGCGAAGATAATGGGGATCACGCCGCCTTGGTTCACTTGGAGGGGCAGGAACGTGCTATGCCCGCCATAGACGCGTCCCTTGACCATGCGCTTGGCGTACTGAATGTCAATGCGTCGCGCCCCCAGCTGCACCATCACGACCCCTGCTGTGACCAGCACGAAGATGATCAATAACAACGGTAACCAGATGGCATTTAACGGATTGGGGTTGTTCGTGATCTCGAGCCAGAGAGTACCGACATAGCGGGGATAATCCGCGAGAATGCCGATCATGATGATCATCGAGATGCCGCGGCCGATGCCGTTTTCTGTGAGACGCTCGCCCAGCCACATCAAGAACATCGTTCCCGTGGTGAGCGCAACGATCGAGATGAACATAAACCCCACTAAGCTCTGGCCGGCCTGCACGAGCCCTTGAGTATAGATCAGATAGCTCGTCCCGGCAGCCTGGATGAACGCCAAGGCGACGGTTCCGTAGCGCGTAATCTTATTGATGACGCGACGGCCTTCTTCCCCTTGCTCTTGCAGCTCTTTGAGCTTGGGGATCACAGCGACAAGCAGGCTCAGAATGATCGAAGCGTTAATATAGGGGATGACGCCCAACGCGAAGATAGAGAAGCGTTCCAAGGCTCCCCCCGTAAATGCGCTCAAGAACTGCCCCAATTGCCCTAACTGCTGAAAGATCTCTTGGAGCCGCTGCGGGTCCACCCCCGGCACGGGAATCCATGCCCCCAGCCGAAAGACAATGATGACCCACAGCGTAAAGAGAATACGCTTGCGGACTTCCGGGATTCGAAATGCCTCAAACAGCCCTTCAGTCATAGCTCACTTCCCTGTCGTGCCCTCGGATTTCTTTGGCGCCTTGGGCTTGGCAGCTTTCTTCTCCTTGGCAACTTGAGCTTCTTTCGCGTCAGAAAGAGCAGCTTGAGCCTTCTTCTGTTGGGTTGGCGCTGCTGCTCTCTCTTCTTCAGTTTCAGTCGGCTGTGGCTCCGGGGGCGCTGTCGTCTCTTCGGGGACGAGAGCTATCGCTTTTCCCCCGGCAGCTACGATCTTCTCGCGCGCGCTCTTGCTGAATTTGTGAGCCTTCACGATCAGCTTCTTCGCGAGCGGGCCGTCCCCCAAGATCTTCACGCCGTTTAAGAATCTTCCAATAAGCCCGTGCTCCTCGAGCGCTTTGGGGGTGACCTCCGCGCCATCGGGGAAGACTTCATTCAACTGACCGACATTGACGAACGCATAGCTCTTCCTATGGGGGTTCTTGAACCCTCGCTTGGGGACGCGCTTCCACAAGGGGGTCTGGCCGCCCTCGAACGCCGGCGGCATCCGATACCCCGAACGCGCTGTCTGCCCCTTGCCGCCACGAGTAGAATAGGTCCCATGCCCCGAAGCGTTGCCCCGACCGACCCGCTTGGGCCTTCTCACACTGCCCGGCGTAGGACGCAGATCGCTCAATCTCACTGCAAAACCTCCTCGGGTTTCTTATCGCGCCGCCTCGCTACTTCTTCCAATGTCCGCAGACGGCTCAAGCCATCGAGGGTGGCCTTGGCCAACGTCAAGGAGTTGGTAGAGCCACGCGCCTTCGTCAAGATATCTTTAATCCCGGCCAGCCGACAGATCGTCCCGACCGTCCCCCCAGCGATGACCCCCGTCCCGGGGAAGGCCGGCTTCAGCAAGACCCGAGACGCCTTAAACTTGCCCCAGATCTCGTGAGGGATCGTCCGATCTTCGATCAGCGGGATATGTATAATATTGCGTTTGGCGTCGCGGATCCCCTGCTGGATGGCCGACGGAACCTCGCGGGTGTTCCCCTTGCCCAGGCCGATGCGCCCCTTGCCGTCGCCAACGACAACGGTAGCACGAAAGCTGAGGTTCTTGCTCCCCTTGGTCACCTTGGCCACACGACGCAAGTCTATGACCTCATTCTCGAATTCTTCAGCTACCCGTCGCTCACCACCACGTGGTCGAGCCATATCGCTGTTCCTCCCTCATAAGACTTTAGAATTGCAGCCCGGCCTTGCGGCTGGCCTCGGCCAAGGCCTTCACAACCCCATGATAGGGATACCCGCCCCGGTCGAATGTGACAGCAGTGATCCCCTTCTGTTGGGCACGCTCCGCGATGACCTTCCCCAGCACCTGGGCCGATTTGACCGTCCCGCCCTTGAGATTGAGCGCCCGCTCGAGCGTGCTGGCCGCGGCAAGGGTGCGCCCTGTCGTGTCGTCAATCACTTGCGCGTAGAGGTGCTTCAAGCTCTTATACACGCACAATCTGGGGCGCTGTGGCGTCCCAAAGACCTTCTGACGAATACGAGCATGTCGCCGCAGTCTTCGCTCATTCCGACTTCGCAGTTTCATAGTTGCGCTCACCCTGCCTTCGCCCCACCAGCAGCCCCGGCCCCACCGGCAAGCTTGCCCTCCTTGCGGCGGATCTGCTCATCTTTGTAGCGAATCCCGGTGCCCTTATACGGCTCCGGCTTGCGCAGCGCCCGGATCTCCGCGGCAACCTCGCCCACTAACTGTTTATCTGGGCTGGTGAGCACGATCTCCGTCTGGTCTTTCACTTCGGCTTTGACGTTGTCCGGCAGCGTGTACGTCACCGGATCATGAAAGCCGATCTCCAAGATCAGATCCTTCCCTTGGAGCTTGGCCCGATATCCCAAGCCCACCAACTGCAGGACTTTCGTGTAGGGCTGTTGGACGCCCTTTATCATATTGGCCAGAAGCGCGCGATAGAGCCCGTGTCGCGCCTTGTACTCTTTCTCCTCGCCCTTGCGCGTGACGACGAGCACGCCGTCGCTCAGGGAGACACTCACATACTGGGGCTCATAGCGCTGCACGAGAGAGCCCGCCTTGCTCTCAACCCGGACGTGATCCGGCCCAATCTGGACCTTGACGTCCTTCGGCACCGGGATTGGTTGCTTTCCTATCCTCGACATAGTTCCTCACTCTTCAGTATTAATTACCAGACTTCCACGAGCAGTTCGCCGCCGAGCCGCAATGCGCGTGCCTGCTTGCCCGTGAGCACCCCGCGCGAGGTGCTCAGAATAGCCACTCCTAAGCCGCTGCGCACGCGGGGGATCTCCGAAGCCCCCACATAGACACGCCGCCCCGGCGTGGAGACCCGCTCTATCCCTTCAATCACAGGGTCCTTGCCGCGCTTCCCTTTGTACTTCATCACGATAACTAAGTCGCGTTTCTTCTCGCCCTCAACACGATAGTCCTCAATGAATCCCTCTTCCTTGAGGACACGGGCGATCTCAGCTTTGATATTCGAGTGCGGCACACGCACCGATCTCAGGGCGCGCTCGTTGGCGTTTCTGATAGCCGTAATCATATCAGCTATAGGATCCATAGAGCTCCCTCACCAGCTGGCCTTGCGGACACCGGGCAGCTCGCCTTGATGCGCCATCGCCCGAAAGCAAAGCCGACAAATCCCAAAGTCCCGAATAAACCCGCGCCGACGCCCACAGAGGCTGCATCGGTTATACCGACGCACCGCAAACTTCTGGGGCTTGGCAAGCTTCGCTCTCCACGAGGTCTTTCCCATGTACACGCTCCTTCTTCTAATCTTTGAAAGGCATCCCCAGGGCCTTGAGCAAGTAATACCCTTCGCGATCGGTCTTGGCCGTCGTCACGATACAGATGTCCATGCCCTGCACCTTGGCCACTTGATCGTATTGGATCTCGGGGAAGACGAGCTGATCGCTCAAGCCCAGTGAAAAATTCCCGCGCCCATCGAACGAATCGGCGCTCACGCCGCGAAAGTCCCTGATCGCGGGCAAGACGACATTGACGAGCTTCTCAAAGAACGCATAGGCGCGCACGCCCCGCAGCGTCACCATGCATCCCACTGGGTCGCCCTTGGTAATCCCAAAATCCGAGATGCTCTTCTTGGCCCGCGTCACCACAGGGCGTTGCCCAGAGATCGTCGCCAAGTCCTTGACGCACCCCTCGATCTTCTTGGGGTCGTCCTTCTCTTTAATCCCCATGTTGATCACGATCTTCTCGAGGCGGGGCACCTGCATAATATTCTTATAGCCCAACTCTTTCATCAGCTTGGGCACGATCTCTTTTCTATATCGTTCGTATAACATTTCTCGTCACCACACCGTTCAGTCGAACGTCTTTCTACACTGTTTGCACTGGCGCAGCTTCTCGCCAGACTCAGAGATCACAAAGCCGACGCGCGTCGGCCGATCGCATTCGGGGCAGATCAACAAGACGTTGGAGAGCGCCACCGTGCCCTCTTGTTGGACGATCCCGCCCTCGCGGTGTTTTGCCGAGGGCCGCAGGTGGCGCGTGATCATAGCAACGCCCTTCACGATAATTCTACGCTCTTTGGGGAAGACCTGCAAGACCGTCCCCACGCGCCCACGATCGTTCCCCTTGATCACTTTGACTGTATCGCCCTTGCGAATCTTCTGCATCACAGCACCTCCGGCGCAAGGGAGAGAATCCGCACCAGACCCTTCTCGCGCAACTCCCGTGGGACTGGGCCAAAGATGCGGGTCCCCAGGGGCTCCTTCGACGCGTTGATCAGAACAACCGCGTTATCATCGAAGCGAATATAGCTGCCGTCGTGGCGTCGGTAGGGCTGGCGCGTGCGCACGATCACGCCTCGTACCACAGCGCCCTTGTCGATCTCGCTGGTAGGGATACGCTTCTGCACTGAAGCCACAACGATATCCCCAATCTGCCCCCACGCCGCGCTCGGCTGCCCCAAGACGCTGATCACACGGACCTCTTTGACCCCGGAATTGTCCGCGACTTTCAAGATGCTGCGAATCTGAATCATAGAGCTCTCTCCCGGTTAGATCTGGCCAGGGCGGGCGCGTTCCACCACCTCGACCAAACGCCACCGCTTGAGCCGCGACAGCGGCCGACACTCGACAATCCTCACCAGATCACCTTGCTTGGCCACCGAGTGCTCGTCGTGCGCGTAAAACTTCGCCCGCTTGATATAATATTTCTTATACACAGGGTGTTGCACGCGCGTCTCGACCAAGACTGTGATCGTCTTGGCCATCTTGTCGCTGATGACACGTCCGATCTTCTCTCGCTTAGGCATAATGCTCGTCCTCACCGAGTCTGTTGGAGCTGGCGCTCACGCAAGATCGTCTTGACGCGGGCCAGCTGGCGCTTGAGCTGGGTCAGCAACGCCGTGTTGTCCTGCTGGCCCGTGGAGACGGCAAAGCGCACATTGAACAGCTGGCGTTTCAGCTCGCGCTCCTTCTGCTGGAGCTCGGCATCGCTCAATTCTCGCAGCTTCTCTATCTTTTCCATACCGAACTTAGCGCTCCCCGCCCAACCGCAGACGCTCCCGCAGGCGCGTCTTGATGGGCAGCTTATGGTCGACTAATCTCTGAATCTCTTGGGCCTTGGCGCGATCCACCCCGCTGATCTCGAAGAGGATCCGTCCGGGAAGGACGACGGCGCACCAACCCACAGGGTCCCCTTTCCCCTTGCCCATGCGTGTCTCCGCAGGCTTCTTCGTGATGGGCTTGTCGGGGAAGATCCTCACCCAGATCTTGGAGTTCTTCTCCATCTCGCGCACCATCACGGTTCGACACGCTTCGATCTGCTGCGCCGTGATCCACGCGGGCTCTAACGCCTGAATCCCAAAATCCCCAAAGGCAACGGTCGAGCCTCGGATGGCCTTGCCCTTCCGATTGCCACGATGGTCCTTCCTAAACTTGCGCTGCTTGGGCGCGAGTAACGCCACGAGCCTCACCCCCTCGGGCGGGGTAAATATCCCCGCGATAGAGCCAGACTTTAATCCCGATCATCCCGTATTTGGTCAACGCCTGAGCAAAGCCGTAGTCAATATCGGCACGGATTGTCTGCAGGGGGACCCGCCCGGCCTTGCTCTCGATGCTGCGCGCGATCTCCGCGCCGCCCAACCGGCCCCCACAGCGAATCTTAATCCCCTTGGCCCCATGCTCCATTACTCTCTGAATGACTTCTTTCATGGCGCGCGGTACGGGGATTCGGTTCTGTATCCGGGACGCCACATCCTCAGCTACTAACGTCGCTTCTAAATCGGGATGATCAACTTCTTTGATATATATCTTGACCTTGCGCTTGATCGTCTCTTCAAGCTCCTTCTGGAACTGGTCGATCTCCTGGCCCCCCTTGCCGATGATGATCCCCGGCCGAGCCGTGTGGATCAGAATAGAGACCAATTCTTCCGTGGGGCGCTCAATGCTGACCTTGGCAATCCCCGCGCCATGGTAGCGCTGCTTGATGAGCGACCGAATCTGATGGTCCTCTTTGACATACTCCTGGGCTTTCTTTGGAGCAAACCAGCTGGACTTCCACTTCTTATTGATTCCCAAGCGAATCCCGTAGGGGTGCGTTTTATGTCCCATAGCTATCCTTCCTGATCGATATTGGTCGAATGCTCAGATGAGGGAGCCCTCTCGCTGACGACGATGGTGATATGGCTTGTGCGCCGCTTGCGGATGGAGACTTTGCCGCGCGAGCCCGGCCGCACCCGCTTGAAGAAGGGCCCTTTGTCCACACGGGCCTCCTTCACCCACAGGGCGTCCACGTCCATATCGTAATTGTGCTCGGCGTTGGCCACGGCCGATTCCAGACACTTGCGCACGGGGACGGCCGCTTTCACCCTGGCAAAGCGCGTCAAGCGCAATGCCTCATCAACCGGCTTACCCTGGATCTGCTTGCAGAGCAGCCGGGCCTTCACCGGCGATATCCGGATCCATTTCGCTACGGCTCGCGCTTGCATAGCCTCCTCCCTACTTCAACGCTGGGGCCTTCTTCTTCTTGATGCCGCCATGCGCCTTAAACGTGCGGGTCAGGGCGAACTCCCCCAGACGGTGCCCCACCATCGTCTCCACGATCGAGACGGGGACGTGAATCTTGCCATTGTGCACTTTAATGGTCAACCCGACCATCTGCGGGGTGATCATGCTCGCCCGCGACCACGTCGTGATCTCTGAGATCTCACCGCGCTTCAGCTTCTCGACCTTCTTGAGCAATTTGGGGTGCACATACGGCCCCTTCTTCAAAGAGCGCGCCATATCAGACCTTTCCCCCTTTCCGCCGCGAGACGATCAGTTTATCGCTGGGCTTGTTGGGCTTGCGGGTGCGCACGCCCTTGGCAGGCTTGCCGGAGAAGGTGCGCGGTGGCCCCCCTACGTAGTGCCGGCCCTCGCCGCCACCATGCGGATGGTCCACAGGGTTCATGGCCGTGCCGCGCACCGTCGGGCGAATCCCCAGATGGCGCACGCGCCCTGCCTTCCCATGCACGACGTTCTGATGATCAATATTCCCTACCTGCCCCACAGTCGCCATACAATCTTCATGGAAGAGCCGGATCTCACCCGACGGCAAGCGCAATCGGGCATACCCTCCCTCCACGGCCATCACTTGGCATGCCGTACCCGCCGCGCGAGCCAGCTTGCCCTTGCTCCCCGGGTAGAATTCTACACAGTGCACCATCGCCCCGACGGGGATTCTCTTCAAGGGCATGGCATTGCCCACCCGCGCCTCCACGTTCTCCCCAGCTTCGACTACCGAGCCGATCTCTAAGTTCAGCGGCGAGAGAATATAGCGTTTCTCGCCGTCGGCGTAGTGCAAGAGCGTGATCCACGCCGAGCGATTGGGATCGTACTCTCTGGAGACGACCTTCGCCGGCACGCCCCACTTGTCGCGGGCAAAGTCGATAATTCTATATAAGCGTTTATGGCCGCCGCCGCGATGGCGCACGGTCACGCGCCCTTGGTTGTTGCGCCCGCCGGTCTTGTGCAGCGGCTCCAGCAAGCTCCTCTCCGGCTCTGTGTCGGTCAACTCGCTGAAGTCCGGCAGCTCCATATGGCGGCGACTCGGCGTGATCGGCCTAAATTTCCGTGTCGGCATCTGCTTCCTCACCCTTTGCTATAGACTTCGATGCGTTGCCCCTCGGCAACTTGGACAATCGCCTTCTTCCAACCGGGGAGCCGCCCCTCCTGATAGAACTTCTTCTTCCGGGGCTTGCTGGGCATATTCAGCGCCCAGACCTTCAACACTTTCACTTTGAAAATACTCTCGACGGCCCGCTTAATCTGATTCTTATTCGCCTTGGGGTGCACGTCGAAGACATATTTGTTCTGTTCTTGCAGACGCCACCCCTTCTCACTGATCACCGGCTCACGCAGAACGTCCTCGAGAAAGTCCATCTCAGTTCACCGTCCCCTTGAGAAGACAGCGGGCTTCCAGCTCGCTCAGTGCTTGTTGAGTCACCAGCAGATACCCGTACTTCAGAATATCATACACGGTGACGCTCCCAGACTCCACACACTTGGCCCACGGCAGATTCGCAAACGTCTTCTTCACCGCCAGCCCGTACTCCTTCTGAGAGACCACAAGCAGAAACTGATTCTGCGTCTCTTGGATCCCTTTCGTGTCCTTCACCAAACCGATGCGTGTGAACATCTGCACGCCCTCTTTCGTTTTGGGCTTTTCAAAGAGAATCCGGTCTAAGACGCCCAACTGGGAGTCGCGCAGCTTGGCGAGCAGTGCCGACTGCAACGCGCGCCGACGCATCTTCTTGGGCAGCTCGAGCGAGTAGTCTTTGGGCTTGGGGCCGAAGACGACGCCCCCCTTGCGCCACAGAGGGGAGCGGCGCATCCCATGGCGTGCCCGCCCCGTGTGCTTCTGGGGCCAGGGCTTCTTCCCCGACCCCACAACCTCGCCGCGGGTCTTGGTCGAGTGCGTCCCTTGCCGCAAGTTCATCAGATAGACCCGCACCGCGCGATAGAGCAGATCTCTATTCACTTTGTAGCCGAAGAGCTTGTCGCTCAGCTCGATCTGCCCCGCGGGGCCGCCATCGAATCTATACAGCGGTGCCACCAATCTCTTCTCTCCTTCAGCCATAGGCGTTCACCCTGTTAGTTATGTTGCTTTGCGAATCTCGACAAGGCTGCGCCGTGGACCGGGAACGGCCCCCTGCACTATCAGCACGTTCTTGTCGGGATAGACCTTAAGCACTTTGAGATTTCTGACAGTCACGCGCTCATGCCCCATATGACCGGCCATGCGCCAGCCCTTAAACGTCCTTCCCGTGGCGCGGATGCTCCCAATCGTCCCCGGACGGCGGTGCCACTTGCTCATGCCGTGGGAGTCCGGGCCACCCGAAAAATCGTGGCGCTTCATCACGCCCGCAAACCCCTTGCCCTTGGAAATCCCGCTGACATGAACGAGCTCCCCCTCCTGAAAGAGCGCCACGCTTAGCTCCTGCCCGACTTTATACTCGTCAATCTGGTCCACACGGAACTCCCGCAGGGTGCGCTTCGCGGGGAGCCCAGCCTTGTGAAAGTGCCCTCTGAGGGGCTTGGTCACGTTCTTCTCTTTGACCTTGCCGTACCCGACTTGGATGGCGTTATACCCGTCGGTCTCCACGGATTTGACCTGGGTGATCACTGAGGGCTCCGCATAGAGCACGGTAGCCGCAACAGCCTTGCCCTCGGCGTCAAACCACGTGATCATCCCAGCTTTCTCGCCCAAAATCCCCAGAGCCATATCACAGCTTCACCTCGATGTCAATGCCCGCCGGCAGCTCGATGTCCATCAGAGCGTTGATCGTCTCCGATGTCGGTTCTTTGATGTCAATCAGTCTCTTATGGACGCGCCGCTCAAAATGCTCCATAGATTTCTTATTGACGTGGGGCGAGCGCAACACCGTATACCGATGGACTTCAGTGGGCAACGGCACCGGCCCGATGATCTTCGCCCGCGTCTCCTGCGCGGTCTTGACGATCTTGCGGGTCGCATCATCCACCAGTTCGTGGTCGTACCCTTTCAAGCGAATGCGAATCTTCTCTCGAGCCATTTACTTTCTCCCCTTCAGAATCTCTTCTTTGAGAGTGTTTGGCACGACATCATAGTGTGAGAACCGCAAATTATATGTAGCACGCCCCTGCGAGATCGAGCGCAACTGCGTCGCGTAGCCGAACGTCTCAGCCAACGGGATGAGCGCGTGAATGATCTGGGTATTATGCCGGACCTCCATCGTGGTGATCTGAGCGCGGCGCGATTGCACGTCCGTAATAATTTCACCGACGTACTCTTCGGGGGTGACGATCTCGCACATCATGATCGGTTCGAGCAGGAGCGTCTTGGCCCTCTCGAAGGCTTGGGTCAAGGCGCGTGCTGCTGCAGTCTTAAACGCGATCTCGCTCGAATCTACAGGGTGCGACGAGCCGTAGAAGAGCACCGCGCGAATGTCTACAATGGGGAATCCCCCCAGCGGCCCGCTGGCCAAAGACTCCTCCAAGCCCTTCTGCACTGCGGGAATGAACTCCCTGGGGATGACCCCGCCCTTGACCTCGTCAACGAACTCAAAGCCGCTCCCCCGCGGCAGCGGCTCGAAGCGAATGCAGACGTGCGCGTACTGGCCGCGCCCACCCGTCTGCTTGACAAACTTCTCTTCGATCTCGATGGGCTCCGCCAGCGTCTCCCGATAGGCGACCTGCGGGCGCCCCATGTTCGCCTCGACGCGGAACTCCCGCTTGAGCCGATCAAAGAGAATTTCCAAGTGCAACTCGCCCATCCCCGCGATGATCATCTGATTGGTCTCAGGGTCGACTTTGTATCGGAACGTTGGATCTTCTTGGGCAAGCTTGTAGAGGGCTTCGCTCAGCTTGTTCTCTTCGGCGTCGGTCTTGGGCTCAACGGCGGCCATCACCACGGGTTCGGGGAACTCGATCTTTTCTAAGAGAATGGGCGCGTTGGGATCGCAGATCGTATCCCCCGTAATCAGCTCTTTGGGGCCGACGACGGCCGCGATATTGCCCGCCAACACCTCATCGACTTCGGTGCGCTTGTTGGCGTGCATGTGGAATATACGTGAGATTCTCTCGGTCTTCCCCGTGGTGCTGTTGAGGACGTACGAGCCTTTGGTGAGTTTGCCGCTATAGACGCGAACATAGACCAGCCGTCCCGTGTATTCGTCCGTTTGGACTTTGAAGGCGAGAGCCGCGAGCGGATCATCGGGGGTGGGGCGGCGCTGGATCTTGGCCCCGTCAGCGCTGGTACCGTTGACGCTCAGCCCCTCGATGACCCCGCGATCTAACGGGCTGGGCAGATAGTCCACAATGGCATCGAGCAACGGCTGGATCCCTATATTATTCAAAGAAGAGCCGAGCAGCACCGGCACGAAGTCATCGCGAGAGATGCAGGCCCTGCGCACAGCCCGCTTGATCTCCTCTTCAGTGAGGGGCTGCCCCTCTAAGAACTTGGTCAAAATCTCCTCGTCACCCTCGGCCAGCGCCTCCAAGAGATGATCGCGGGCGTGCTGGGCCTGCTCTTGATATTCGCTTGGAATCTCTTGGTATTCGTAGCGCGCCCCCTTGGATGCTGGGTCCCAGACGATCAATTTCTGTTTTATCAAGTCGATAACCCCAGAGAATTGATCGCCCTCGCCGTAGGGGATCTGCAACGGCAAGGGCGTGACCGCCAACTTGTGGACCATAGACTCGACGGCGGCGTGGAAGTTTGCCCCGATACGGTCCATCTTATTAATATAAGCGATCCGGGGGATCGCGTACTTATCGGCTTGGCGCCAGACTTGTTCCGACTGGGGTTCGACACCGTCAACCGCCGAGAAGATGGTGATCGCCCCGTCTAAAACTCGCAACGAGCGCTCGACTTCGGCGGTGAAGTCCACATGGCCGGGCGTATCTATAATGTTAATCTGATGGTCTCTCCAGAAGCACGTCGTCGCCGCCGAGGTGATGGTGATGCCGCGCTCACGCTCTTGGGGCATCCAGTCCATCTCGGTGTCGCCCTCGTCTACATCGCCAATGTCATGAATTCTCCCGGTGTAGAAGAGCAATCGCTCGGTGGTCGTGGTCTTGCCCGCGTCAATGTGGGCAATGACCCCGATGTTACGAATTTTCTCAATATCGTATCCGAGCGATTTCATACGGGATCACCCGAGGGGGATTACCAACGGTAGTGGGCGAAGGGGCGGTTGGCTTCAGCCATGCGGTGGGCTTCGTTCTTCTTCTCTATAGCCTTGCCCTGCCCTTTGAGGGCATCGAGTATCTCAGCCGCGAGCCGTTCCGCCATATCCCGTTCGCCGCGCTCGCGGGCCGCTCCGACCAGCCAACGCAGGGCCAGCGTCCGCTGGCGATCCTCCTCGACCTCATAGGGGACTTGGTACGCCGAGCCGCCCACGCGCCGCGAGCGCGTCTCCAGCTTGGGCATACAGTTCCCCAGGGCTTTAAAGAAGACCTCGAGGGGGTTCTCCCCCGTCTTCTCCTGCACGATGTCAAACGCGCCATAGACGATCCGCCGCGCGAGCGATTTCTTCCCCTCGCGCATCACGTAGTTGATGAGCTTCTCGACGGTCGGGCTGTTATAGCGCACATCGGGCGGGACAGGCCGCCCCGGAATCACCCGATCCATCACATGCTGGGTCATGGCCGATCATTCTCCTTAGTGCTTCTTCCCGTTAGGCAGCGGCGCCGGGGGCTGCAGCCGCAGCGCTCCTCTTGACGCCGTACTTGGAGCGTCCGCGCTTGCGGCCCTCGACCCCTGCGGAGTCCAAAGCCCCACGGATGATGTGATAGTTCACGCCGGGCAAGTCCTTGACGCGGCCCCCGCGCACCAGCACCATCGAGTGCTCCTGCAGATTGTGCCCCTCGCCCCCGATATACGCCGTGACCATCTGCTTATTGCTGAGGCGCACGCGGGCCACTTTCCGCAGGGCCGAGTTGGGCTTCTTGGGCGTCTTGGTGAAGACGCGCACACAGACCCCCCGCTTCTGCGGACAGTGCTCCAGCGCCTGAGACCGCCGGTTGATCTTCTTGATCGGGGTGCGCCCGTAGCGCACCAACTGATTCAACGTTGGCATATAAGCTCCTTCTGCTGTTACCTGACAGCGTATTGTGCTGCTGGCAACGTTGGAGAAAAGATGACGAACCGCTAGGGCAAAACGAATCCCTTGCGTGTGGGGCCATTATAAAATATACGGCCCTTTCTGTCAAGCACGAGATGGACTCTTTGCAATTTGCCCCGCAGTGCGTTATGATAGCATATTCATCGCACCTGTGCAACCTGGAGGAAGTATGCAGCATTCAACCCTGATGAAGCGGGAAGAATTGGGCACAAAGTTCCAGCGAAACTGGGTGGTGATCGACGCCAAGGGACAGACGTTGGGCCGGCTGGCGTCGAGGATCGCCAAGATTCTCATGGGCAAGCATAAGCCCGAGTATACCCCGCACGTGGACGTGGGCGATTACGTGGTCGTCATCAACGCCAAGGAGATCAAAGTGACGGGGAAGAAGTTCTCTCAGAAGAAGTACTTTCACTATTCGGGCTACCCCGGCGGGATCAGGGAGTGGACGTTTGAGCAGCTGATAGAGAAGCACCCGACGAAGCCCCTGGAAGAGGCTGTCAAGAACATGCTCCCCAAGACGGTGCTGGGGCGTCGGATGCTCAAAAAGCTCAAGGTGTATCCCGGTGCTGAGCATCCCCACCATGCGCAGAACCCCAAGCCCCTATAGCGCAGAAAGCCCGAAGAGAGGGGGAGGGGGCTCTATAGAGTATGAGAGCCCCCTGTGTATCGGAGTGGGGTGGACTATCCCTCGCTTTTATTACATAGAGCGAAGTTTCTGAAAAAACCATAGCAAAAAGATTCTTTTTTCATGGAAAAGAATATGCCATCATCACGAGAGATCAAGCAGACAGTGAAGGGCTATTATGGCCAGCTCGCCCAGCAAGGCAGAAGTTGCTGCGGCGACGCGGAGCACTTAGAGCTGATTGGGTACTCTCAAGAAGAGTTGGCCAAGCTGAGCGACGATGTGCTCAGCGTCGGTGCGGGCTGTGGCAGCCCTGTAGCTTTTGCAGACTTACGCGAGGGCGAGACCGTTTTGGATTTGGGCAGCGGCGGCGGGATTGATGTCTTTCTCGCAGCTCAAAAAGTCGGCCCGCGCGGGCGTGCGATCGGCGTAGACATGACCGAAGCGATGGTCGAGCGCGCGCGGGCCAGTGCGCAGAAGATGGGCTTCACCAACGTCAAATTTCTGCTCGGTGAGATTGAGGCGCTTCCCCTCGCAGACGCTTCTGTTGACGTTGTCATCAGCAATTGTGTTGTCAACCTTGTGCCGGACAAGGCGAGAGCTTTTTCTGAGGCGTTCCGAGTGCTCAAGCCTGGGGGAAGACTGATCGTTTCAGATATCGTGACCCGCGGGAAGATAGTGAATTTCTTGAAAGGCGATCTTACAGCATGGGCTGGGTGTCTGGCCGGAGCAGTTGAAGACAGAGAGTATCTCAGAATTATCTCTGAGGCGGGCTTTGAGCGCGTCGAAGTCATTGCCCACAGCGCCATGCCGGAGACGGCTGGTTTCTACAGCATGACGGTGCGAGGATACAAAATATGATAAACTAGAACCCTATGTGGGTCTTTCTGAAGCTCGCCGCACGCAACCTCTTGCGCAACAAGCGCCGCAGCGCCATCACGTTCATCGCCATTGGGCTCGGATTAGTATTAGTGCTCTTCTTCTATGGCTTCATTCAAGGAGTAGATAAACAATTCACAGATAACTTCATTAAGGCTCAGACCGGGCACATTCAGATTCACGCCCGCGGCTACCAAGAGAAAGCCCGTCTCATGCCCTTGGACATCGCCATCAGAGATTATGAGAGTGTCGTTCAGAAGCTCAAAGAAATTCCCGGTGTGAAGAGCGTCTCCCCCAGATTGCGCTTTCCCGTGATCGTCAGCACCGGCAGCGAGAGTTTGGGAGTGTTGGGATTGGGCTTCGATCCCCACGCAGAACGCGACGGCGTCATCGCCACAAAGATCGTCGAGGGAGAGTATCTTTCAGAGAAAGCCGGCTACGCCCTCATCGGTGCCCAGCTCGCCCACGATCTGAAAGTCAGCGTCGGCGATCTGCTCACACTCGTGGCGACGACGGCCAAGGGCGCTCTCAATTCTATTGACGTTGAGATCAAGGGTATCTTCGCCACGGGCTACAGCCAGATAGATAACTCTGTGCTCGCGTTAGCTCTGCCCGATGCCCAGAAGCTCTTGCGCATGGCAGGGCAGGTCACGGAGATCACTCTGATGCTCAACGACGCCGATCAGGCCGACCCCGTCGCTCAAGCGATTCGGGAAAGATTCAGCGATGACAGCTTTGAGGTGCAGACGTGGCGCGAGCTGGGCGCAGCGATCTTCGAGCTGTTGGCAGCACGGCGGCAACTCATCGCGATCATTTCGTTTGTGGTGATACTCATTGCGACGTTGGGGATCGTCAACACGATGCTGATGTCGGTCTTTGAGCGGGTGCGGGAGATCGGGACGCTCATGGCTCTGGGGATGACGCCAGGGGAGATCCGTGTGCTCTTTCTGCTAGAGAGCGCGATTCTGGGGGCAGCGGGCGGGCTGATGGGCGTTGGGATCGGTGGTGCGCTCTTAAAATATTTTTCGGTCGTAGGGATCACGATCACCCAAGCCTCTCAGTTCGTCAACGCGCCGATCGGAACGACGTTTTACGCAGAGTTTTCCTGGGGGATGCTGGGGATGTTCTTTGTGCTCGCGCAAGTTGTCGCAGTTCTTGCGGCACTCTATCCAGCGTATATTGCGTCCAAGCAAGAGCCGGTGCAGGCACTGCGACATGTGTAGAATCACGGAAAGCGCGGAAATGGACACGGAAGGCACGGAGACCGAGTAAATAAGAGAGAAGGAGGCGTGCTATGAACGTGATACGCGTTGTTGGGATCGTTCTCACAGTGGGCTTCATAGTCGTTGGTCTGGGGTGGGGGCAGCAGCCCTCGGCGGAAGAGATTCTCAAAAGATCTGTCGAGTCGAGCTACCCGGAGCAGTTCGTCTCGCTCAATAAATTGGAGAACTTTGAGAAGGGCGAGCTTTCGAGCGCTTATGAACTAAAAGTCTTCAAGAAGGGCAGCGATAAAGCCCTGTTAGAAGTGCTCGCCCCCGAGGACGCCAAAGGACAAAAGATCTTAAGAGTCGGCGACGAGGTCGTCATTCTCTTCCCCGAAAATTGTCGGATCGTCCCGTTGAGCGCGCGGCAGAACGTGCTCGGCACGAGCTTCACCGTTGCTGACGTCTTGAGAGTAGATTTAGTGAAAGACTACAACGCCAAGCTCGTGGGCACCGAGAGAGTCCAAGACCGTCCGGCATATAAGTTAGAGCTGACAGCAAAAGATGAGACCGTGCCCTTCGCGCGGATTCTCTACTGGGTAGATGCCGAAAATTTTCTGCCCCTGCAGAGCGAGTTCTACACCGAGACGGGCAAGCTGCTGCGCCGAGCGATCTATGCCGAGCGCAAGGAGCTCGGTGGCGCGCTGCGCCCCAGCAAGATCACGATAGAGAACGCGCTCGAAGCGGGGACAAAGACGGTGATGACCATCTCGGAGATGGAGATCAGGGAGCTACCGGATTCGATGTTCACCAAAGAAGCTCTTTTAGAGTCCTGCAAGAAGCCATGAGCGAAGCCGTCGTCCGCGTCGAGCACGTCACAAAAGAGTACGCGATGGGCCGTACTGTCGTGAAGGCCCTGCGCGGCGTTTCGTTAGAGATTGCGCGCGGGGAGTTTCTGTGCATTGCTGGTCCGTCGGGATCGGGCAAGACGACGCTGCTCAATCTCATTGGCTGTCTGGACAAGCCCACGTCGGGGCGGATTGTCCTGGAAGGGCATGACATCTCCCAGCTCTCGGCGAAAGAGTTGGCCTGGGTGCGGCGGCGGCGCTTGGGGTTTGTCTTTCAGACTTTTAATCTCGTCCCGGTGCTCACAGCGTATGAGAACGTCGAGCTGCCGTTGTTGTTGCTGGGGGTGGG
>JBBISQ010000005.1:0-1733 GCA_037441155.1 Candidatus Fraserbacteria bacterium | reverse complement strand
GGCTGCGGTTGCCCGGGGACGACTTGCAAGTTCGCCACAGCCGTGGCGACTTTTGCTGTAGGGACGATCGCTTGGATGGCTTGCTGGATCTGTTGGCCTACCGCTTGCGGATTGCTTCCCAGAAGTGGGAAATCGCCGCTGCCGCCTTCAAGCTGTGGGATGCGCTCCGTTGACGCGATGATCTGCACGTACTCTGGGCCAAACGGCGGCGAGCAGACTAACCTATACGTGGCGACACCCGGCAGCGTGTGCCAGTTCGTATCGTTGACTTGATTGTTCGGCTCGAACCGATTCGGCAGGAGACGGGTGACGTTATTGCCCTGAATGTCGAGAATATACGCAAAGTATGGGGCTTCACTGGCTCGATACTGAATCTCGATGGTCTGTCCAACAGCACAGACGGGGCGGCTCACTTGGATGAACGCTTGGAACTCGGACGGCTGGATGACGATCCCTAACGGCGATGGTTGTCCCTGGCTGAAGCTTGGGGTCACACCGACCAAGCCCAGCAAGACAACCCCTAAAACGACAAGGCTGAGACGCTTCATAGAGGTCCTCCTTCTGGAAGGGCTGCTCCCTTCCGAGTTAGTGCTTGTCAGAGCTACCCTGCGGAGCATCACCCCCATGGCAGGGTGCCTGATACACTAGTATATAGTAACGAGGGCACCCCGGGGTTTCATCAAGGTTGGGGTTGCCATCTTTTCCAAGATATATTAAGCTCAACGTATGAAGTGTGCGGTCATTGGGGCTGGGGGCTGGGGAACGGCCCTAGCCCGACTCTTGGCGCGTAAGGGCCACGCCGTGCACTTATGGGCGCGGCGCCCTCAATTGGCCCAAGAGCTTCACGGTCTCCGGGAGAATAGACAGTATCTTCCGGGAGTCGCTTTGCCGAAGGAGCATCTTGTGATCACCAGCGACCTTGCCCGTGCCGTCGCCGACGCTGAGGTGATCTTATTGGCCGTTCCGTCGTTTGCCATGCGCGAGACGGCCCGCATGCTGCGAGAGATCTCTGCACAGCCACAGGCATGGATCAATCTCGCCAAGGGGCTGGAGCGTGAGTCGCTGCTCACCATGTCGGGAGTGTTACGACAAGAGCTGCAGACTGAGAATATCTTCACGCTCTCCGGTCCCAGCCACGCCGAGGAAGTGGGGCGCGATTTTCCCACCAGCGTCGTGCTCGCCGGCAGAGATCTCTCTCTAGGGGAGAGATTGCAACGGGCGCTCATAACCGAGCGATTTCGCGTCTACCTCAGCGACGATTTGCTGGGGGTCGAATACGGTGGCACAGTGAAGAACGTGATCGCCATAGCCGCGGGGATTCTCGACGGCTTGGGCTACGGAGACAACGCCAAAGCGGCGCTCATCGCGCGCGGCCTAGCAGAGATGGTGCGCCTGGGAGTGCAGTTGGGAGCGCGACGCGAGACGTTCTTTGGGCTTTCGGGTGTGGGCGATTTAGTAGCAACATGCACCAGCGAGCACTCGCGGAACCGTCGAGTGGGGTATCGCCTGGGCAAAGGGGAATCGCTTCAGCAGATTTTGGAGAGCATGACGATGGTCGCCGAGGGCGTCTACGCCACACAAGCCGTGCGCACCCTCGCGCGAAAACACTCCGTCGAAGTCCCGATCACCGAAGCCGTCCATGCGGTGCTCTACGAGGGCGCCAGCCCTCTGGATCAGCTCAACGCCCTGATGACCCGCGAGCCCAAGAGAGAGATTCTATGAAGGCCAGAAAG
>JBBISQ010000004.1:0-2047 GCA_037441155.1 Candidatus Fraserbacteria bacterium | reverse complement strand
TCTTTTGGCCGCACACGAGATCGGCTACCCGGTGGTGCTCAAGATCGTCTCCCCCGATATCGTGCACAAGTTCGATGTGGGGGGCGTCACGCTCAATATTCAGAATGACACGGAGCTGCGCGAGGGGTATCGCCGGATGCTCAATGACGTGAGGAAGGCCAAGCCCGACGCTCAGATCACGGGGGTCTTCGTGCAGGAGTTCGTTCAAGGGGGCAAGGAGACGATCTTGGGGTTGAAGCGCGATCCGCTCTTTGGGCCGTTGTTGATGTTTGGGCTTGGGGGGATTTATGTCGAAGCCCTGCGCGATGTGACCTTCCGGATGGCGCCCATCCGCGAGTTGGGAGCCCACCGGATGATCCGCCAGATTCGGGGTTTTAAGATTTTGGAGGGCTTTCGTGGCGAGCCCCCTTCGGATATAGACGCTCTTGCTGAAGCCCTGCTGCGGCTCTCCCAGCTTGCCACGGAGCTCGAAGAGATCGTCGAGCTGGACATGAACCCTCTGATAGTCTTCGAGAGAGGGCGGGGGGCGCGCGTGGTGGACGCGCGGATCGTCGTCTCGGCTTCTTATAGTGAGAGGTGATGATGCGGTGAAGTATGCGATTGTAGTCGGCGATGGCATGGCCGATTACCCCGTGCCCGACCTCCACGGGAAAACCCCACTGGAAGCGGCCCATACGCCCCATCTGGACGCCCTGGCCCACCGCGGGACGCTGGGCTTGGTCCAGACGATCCCCCACGGTCTGCCCCCAGGAAGCGATGTGGGCAATATGAGCATCTTGGGCTACGACCCCAGACGCTACTACACGGGCCGTGCCCCGCTCGAAGCCGCAAGCATAGGAGTCAGACTCGGCCCCGACGATATAGCCCTGCGGTGCAATCTCGTCACGCTTGCCAGAGAGGGCGATCACTGGGTCATGGAGGACTACAGTGCGGGGCATATCCCGACAGACGAAGCCAAAGCGCTGATTGAGCTTCTCCGCCGCGAACTCCAAGACGATACTTTTCAGTTCTATGCTGGGGTCAGCTATCGGCATCTATTGATCTGGCGGGGGGGCAAGAGTGATCTCACGTTGACGCCGCCGCATGAGATCCCCGATCAGCCCATTGAGCCCTACTTGCCGCAGGGCAACGGCTGTGAGATCCTCCTCGATCTTATGGAGCGTGCTCGGCAGCTTCTGAGGGGGAAGCGGGCCAACGCGATCTGGCTGTGGGGCGCGGGCAGAAAACCCCAGATGCCCACGTTACAAGAGCGCTATGGCGTGAGGGGCTCAGTCATTTCAGCTGTAGATCTAGTTCGCGGCTTGGGCATCTATGCTGGGCTCAGAGTGATTCACGTCCCTGGAGCGACGGGGTATCTCGACACCAACTATGGGGGCAAGGTCGAGGCGGCATTGGAGGCTCTCGAGCGGGACGATGTGGTCTATCTGCATGTAGAGGCCCCCGATGAGGTCAGCCACGAGGGCGATCTGCACAAGAAGATTCGGGCGATTGAAGACTTCGACAGCAAGATTGTGGGGCCTCTGGTTGAGGGTCTGGAGCGCTGGGGAGAATTCGCTCTGCTGGTGCTCCCCGATCATTACACATCGGTCCAGTTGCGTGTGCACACCTCTGAACCTGTGCCCTTTGTGATCTATCGCAGGGCAAACCGCCCTCAGACGAAGAAGGGTTTTAGCGAACCCTCAGCACGAGCCAGCGGCCTCTCTCTCGACAACGGCCATGAGCTCTTCGAGATGCTGCTGCGACTATAGGGTGATGTTCGGATACTTCTTCCATACCTTCCACGGGCAGGTGCCAGGAGGGACGAACTTGTTCTCCAACAGATCCAACGCGCGATTGATGTATGTGCGGGTCTGGTGAGGCATGATGATCTCGTCCACGCAGCCGCGCTCCGCCGCCCGATAGGGGTTCTCATAAAGCTCGCTGAACTCTCGAATTCGCTTGGCTCTCACTTCGTCGGGGTTGGAGGCTTCTGCGATCTCGCGGGCGAAGATGACGCTCGCGGCGGTCTCCGCCCCCACAATCGTGATACGCGCTGTGGGCCAAGCAA
>JBBISQ010000003.1:0-2484 GCA_037441155.1 Candidatus Fraserbacteria bacterium | reverse complement strand
ATGTAGTTTGGCTCAAGGGGCTAGCTCTGCTCTGGTTCATCCTCGTCGGCGCTGCCGCGAGCTTCTTCTACACCGCCGGCCCGATCAAATATAAATATGTCGCCCTTGGGGAGCTTTCAGTCTTTCTCATGTGGGGCCCGGTCATCGTCGGCGGGACGTATTTTGTGCAAAGGGGCTCACTCAGCCCCGAAGCGGTCTTGATCTCGCTCCCCTTTGGGCTCCTCGTCGCGCTCGTTTTACTTGCCAACAATCTGAGAGATATCGAGTACGACGGCAGCGTGGGGATTAAGACCCTGGGGACGCTGCTGGGCCAGCGAAAGACGCTCCATCTCTACCAGGGGTTGATCGTGCTCGCCTATCTTGCTGTCCTTGTCCTGGTTGCCCTCAAGATTGTAAGCCCCTGGGGGTTATTGGTCTTCTTCTCCGCCCCCGTGGCGCTACGATTGATCCGTACGCTGCAGCACGAGATCCCTAACGACGCTGACGCCCGCACCGCCCAGCTCGACACGCTCTTTGGGATCTGGCTCATCGTCGGGCTGGTCTTGGAGAAGATACTCCCCCTATGAGCAGAGATGCCCTGGCAGTTCTGGCGGCGTTCGCCCTGTGGTATTTTGCGTTTCAGACCGAAGTGTGGAACTTCTGGGTGCGACTGGCCATAGCCGCGTCTATCTTAGCGTCTTCTGGTCTCTTCCTGACCCCTGACCGAACTCAGCTCTTCCGGGTTCGCGGGCGCGACATCGTGATCGGTATGGCTTCAGCTCTCGCTCTCTATGCGATCTTTTGGGTGGGACATCAGCTTGCCCCTCGTCTCTTGCCCTTCGCAGCAGACCAGATCAGCAGTGTCTATGCCAAGCGAGAGCAGCTCGATCTCGTCTGGATCGGGTTTTTATTGTTCTTTCTCATAGGGCCGAGCGAAGAGATCTTCTGGCGCGGGTTTGTGCAGCGCCGGCTCAGCGAGCGCCTGGGCGAGCCCGCAGCCCTCCTTATGACGACAGCAGTCTATGCTCTCGTCCACATCTGGACGCTCAATCTGATACTGATCACAGCTGCTGCGGTCGTGGGACTGTTCTGGGGATGGCTCTACGCTCGCGAGCGCAGCTTAGTTTCGGTGATGCTCTCGCACGCTCTGTGGGATGTGCTAATCTTTGTGATCTTCCCCGTGATATGACGTAGCTCATAAAATGAGATGACGCAGCTCGTGGTGTGGAGCCGGTAGAAGTCGGTAAAATTCTTAAGGGACCTTCACCCCGGCGGGGTGAGGGCCAAAAGGAGAGAGATATGAAAATAGGAGTTCCCAAAGAGATCGCACCGCATGAGCGGCGGGTGGCGCTCGTGCCAGAGACCGTTGCCAAGCTCACGAAATCCGGAATCGAAGTGCAGATCGAAGCTGGGGCTGGCCTCGGCTCTTCCTACCCCGACGGGGACTACCAAGCCGCCGGGGCCCAGGTCATCTCCGACAGAAAGATGCTCTTCGGCACGTCAGATATCTTCATCAAAGTGCAGAAGCCCTCGGCCGAAGAGATCGGGCTCCTGCGCGAGGGCAGCGTCCTCATCGGGATCCTGCAGCCCCTCATCAACCCCGATCTGGTCCAGCAGCTGGCGCAGAAGAAGATCACAGCGTTCGCCATGGACATGATCCCCCGCATCACCCGCGCCCAGCCAATGGACGTGCTCTCGTCGCAGAGCACCGTTGCGGGCTATAAAGCCGTCCTATTGGCGACTCAGTATCTGCCCAAGTTTCTCCCCATGCTCTCGACGGCAGCGGGGACGATCACCCCGGCGAAGGTCTTTATTATCGGTGCTGGGGTAGCTGGGCTCCAAGCGATCGCGACGGCACGACGCTTGGGCGCAGTGGTGCAAGCCTTCGATGTCCGCCCGGCCGTCAAGCAAGAAGTGGAGAGCTTGGGTGCGAAGTTCGTCGGCTTAGCTCTCGAAGAGGCCGCTGATAAGTCGGGCTACGCCAAGGAGCTGAGCGAGGAGCACAAACAGAAGGAGCGCGAGCTGATCGCCAAGTACGTCAAGGAGTCCGACGTCGTCATTACGACGGCTCTTGTGCCGGGCAAGAGAGCCCCGCTGCTCATCACCAAGGAGATGGTCGCGGCGATGAAGCCGGGCTCCGTGATTGTAGATCTAGCTGCTGAGCAGGGCGGCAACTGCGAGCTGACCCAAGCGGGCCAAGAGATCGCAGTCAACGGCGTGACCGTCGTCGGGCCGATCAACCTGCCCAGCTCGATGAGCTACCACGCCAGCCAAATGTACTCGCGCAACATCGCCAGTTTTCTCAGTCTCTTAATCACTAAAGAGAAGCAGCTCAATCTCGATTTCAATGACGAGATCATCAAGGGCTGCTGCGTCACTCATCAAGGCCAGACCATGCTGCAAAAATAAACTTCACGGGAGGCTCTATGACCGAAGCATTGCTCGCTGCGCTGTATATCTTCGTCATCGCGATGTTCTTGGGGTTTGCTGTCATCACCAAAGTCC
>JBBISQ010000002.1:0-2948 GCA_037441155.1 Candidatus Fraserbacteria bacterium | reverse complement strand
CAGTCAGAAGCTGAACTCGCGGCGCTGTTAGAAGACACTGATATGGTCTTCTTAACCGTGGGGATGGGCGGGGGCACCGGGACGGGGGCCTCGCCGGTCATCGCGCGATTAGCTCGCGAAGCCGGGGTGCTCACGGTGGCTATCGTCACCAAGCCCTTCTCGTTCGAGGGGCGGCTGCGGGCCGAGCGCGCCAAGAAGGGGATCGAAGAGCTCAAACAGTACGTGGACACGCTCATCGCCATTCCCAACGATCGTCTCCTTAAAGTTGCCCCACCGGAGATGCCCCTCGTGAAGGCCTTCGAGCTTGCTGATGACATATTGCGCCAGGGCGTCCAAGGGATTTCCGACCTGATCACAACCCCAGGGATGATCAATCTCGACTTTGCCGATGTCGAGGCGACGATGCGGAACGCCGGGACAGCCCTGATGGGCATCGGCGAGGGCGAGGGGGAGAACCGCACCCGCGATGCCGCGCGCAACGCGATCACCAGCCCCCTGCTTGAGGGCTCTATCGAGGGGGCCCAACGATTGATATTGAACATCACGGGAGGCCCCGATCTCTCCCTCGAAGAGGTCACGGAAGCAGCCTCGCTGGTGCGAGATACGCTCTCCGATCAAGCCGATATATTCTTCGGCGCGGTCGTGCGCGAGGGCTTCGAGCGCGTGCGCATCACCGTGATCGCGACGGGGTTCAAAGAGCGCGAAGAACTCTCCAAAGAAGAGAAGATCGAGCGCGGCATTGATCTCGCCGAAGAAGACGAAGAGGAGCTTATCGAGAAAGTCGAGCGCTCCATCCGCAAAGAGGCGCGCTCCGACGACTGGGACATCCCGACGTTCTTGCGCAAGCGCAAGAACGATTAGAAGTCCATGCGAATGGGCATACAGACGTACAAGAAGCCCTGATCGGCTTCGCTCTCGCCGGGTTCGAGCAGCCCCGCGCTCTCCGCGTCCGCCAGCCACAGCTTCACTTCGTCACTCTGCAGGCGTTTCAGCGCGTCTATGAGATACTCCGCGCGAAAACTGATCTTGACCGGCTGGGCCTTCTTCTTCAAGGGGATGGTCTCATGAGCTTCCCCCTTCTCGGCGGCTTGCGAACTGAGCCTGAGCGTAGTGCCCTCGACACTCAAGATCACCGCGTCGGACTCCTCAGCCGCAGTAATCTGGGCGCGCTGCAACGCCTCTAAGAAGAGCTTTCGCTCGACAGTAATGCCAATGGGGTTCTCTTTGGGAATGACCTTCTCAAAATCAGGGTACGCTTCTTCAATCAGCCGCCCGACAAAGACTACCGAACCCGCTTTGAAGAAGAGATAGTTTTCAGACTGATAGAGTTCAACGTGTTCTGCATCCACCTGGGAGAGGATTCCCGAAAGATCCCGCAGCGAGTCCGCCGCGACGAGAAATTCTCCCTCGCGGGACGCCTTCTGCACCAGCGATTCGGCCTTGAGCGCCAGACGATACCCGTTCGTCGCCACGACCTTCAGGGTCTCTTGCTCTAAGACTATATTGACCCCAGTCAGGCTCAAGCGAGCCGTCTCACGCGCTGAGAGCGCCGCGTACGCGACTAGTTCCAAACTGCGCTCCAGTTGCTTCTTCCCCAAAATGCAGATGGGCTCCTTGGGAAGAGTCGGCACTTCAGGATAGTCTTCCAGCGAGAGTCGGAAGAGATCAAACGTCGCCCCGCCAGAGACGATCTCGACTTTCCCCGTGCCGGAGATCGTCTTCAACTCGAACGTCTCGGCCGGCAGGGTGTTGGCGATCTTCACGAGCAGCTCGCCATTGAGCACGATCGCTTCGTCGCCCCCGCGGTTCTCCACGGGAACGGAGCACCAGATAGCACGCTCTAAATCTGTCGCATAGAGCATTAATTGATTTTTCTTCGTCTCCAACTTGAGCCCGGCCAAGATGGGCATGCTCGTCGCCCGGCCCAACGCCCGACTGACGACCTTCACGCCCATGAGAAATTCATCGCGTCCGCACGAAAACTCCATTACTCCTTCCCTCCTTCAGCATTCTAGACGTTTCAACAACGGCCGAACGGCTTCCCAGATAGTCTCAGCCAGCTCGGCCGCCGGCCGCGTTCCATCGAGCAAGAGACTGCGGGGCGTCTGTTGAGCTAACTGACGATATCCCTGGCGCACGCGCTCGTGAAACTCCCGTCCCGCCCGCTCCAGACGGTCAAACGCCCTTCTCTTGCGCGCCAACGCGATCTCGACGGGCACGTCGAGTATGATCGTCAGCGACGGCTCGATCCCGTCGGTCGCTACTCTATTGAATTGGTGCACCACAGTGAAGTCGAGGCCCCGGCCGTAGCCCTGATAGGCTAAGCTCGCCATGGCGAAGCGGTCGGATAAGACGACGCGCCCTTGAGCGAGCGCCGGGCGGAGGACAGTTCGGGTCAGCTCGCTGCGTGAGGCCTCATACAGCAAGAGCTCCGTCATAGGCTCCATCTCTCCCGGACGCTCTAGTAAGATCTGCCGAATCTGCTCCCCCACAGGGGTGCCCCCAGGCTCGCGGATGGCCAACGCCGCGATGCCAATCGAGCGCAGACGCTCTTGTAGAGCACGAATCTGCGTGGATTTCCCACTGCCATCTATTCCCTCAAAGACGATGAAAAGGCCCGCGTCGTTCATACGTGTTCCCGTTCGGGAGCATGATGGGTGAGCAAGGCCCATATTACTAAGCCCGTCCCAATGACGATTCCCACATCAGCGAGATTGAAGACGGGCCAACTGAGATCCTGCCAGCGAAATTCCAAAAAATCAATGACCGCGCCGTGCGTGAAACGATCGGTCAGGTTGCCCACAGCCCCCCCGGCAATGCAGATCAGCCCCACGATCATAGACCGCGGCTGAGGCGGGCCCCAGAGCAACAGCCCCAGAATCCCTAGACTCACAAGGGCCGCGAGAAACGCAATGGCGCTGCCAAAGCCCTGAAAGAGTCCAAAGGCC
>JBBISQ010000001.1:0-3872 GCA_037441155.1 Candidatus Fraserbacteria bacterium | reverse complement strand
TCGACCAACTCAATGTTCGGCTGAAGGGCATGGAGGACCGTGTCCGTCAAGTCTTGAGTCTCAATGATCAAGTCATGGCACTGCAGGAGCGCGTGAGCACGTTAGAGAAACAGATCAAGATGCCCATTGATCCTCAGAAAGCTGACGAGCTGACAGCGAAGATCGCGGAGCTGCGCGAGCAGGTGAAGGGCTTGGGCAATGTCGTATCGGGTCTGACTAACAAAGTGCTCAAGAGCGAAGAGGGCGTTGCGGCTTTGCAGACGCAGCTAGAGGAACAAGCAGCCCAGCTCCAGAAGATGCAAGAAGAGTCGGCTGGCTTGAAGAAACGCTTAGCTGCTGCTGAGAATCAAATGCAGACGAACATGATGATCAGCGCGTTGGGGGTGGCGATTGGTGCGCTCGCCGCACTGAAGGCGTTCGGAGTCTTCTAGGGGGCTCTCCCCTAGCCTCTCTCCTCCCCAGAAGGGGCACGTTGCACCGTGCCCTGACGGGAAGGGGATGGGGGCGGGTCATTGATCGTCCAGCAGCGCGATCCCCTCTATCTCGATCGCGGCGTCTCGAGGGAGTCTCGAGACTTCGATGAACGATCGAGCTGGAGGGTTCTCTTTGAAGTATTCTGAATAGATCTGATTGATCGCCTGAAAATCTTTTAAGTCTTTGGCGAAGACGGTGACCTTGACGAGCTTGTCCATCGAGCTGCCTGCGGCTTCGAGAATGCTTTTGAGGTTTTCCAAGCACTGTCGGGCTTGTGTCTGAATATCTCCGGAGACGAGCTGACCGGTCTTGGGGTCGAGCGGGATCTGTCCTGATACAAAGACGAAGCCGTTGGCGACGAGCGCTTGGGAGTACGGGCCGATGGCTGCTGGGGCTTTGTCGGTTGTGATGACGCGCTTGGGCATAGTCAGTCCTTCTCTATCAAAGCACACTCTTCTGCTAGCTCATCGAGCGAACGTTCTAAGAACTCATTCGTAGGGTGAAGCGCTGTTTTCTCTGTCGCTATTTTGCCCATTGTGCTTCTCCTTTCATCTGGGCGGTTTTGCTTTTGACGCTCCGCCTTCAGTGTTATACAATGCCCGTGTGCACATTATAGATCGAGGGAGGAGAGTATGGCAACTCCAATCAGAACGGATCGTCTCGGCTTCTTGAATCAAGAGCTCAAGAGCTTGGAAGAGCAAGGCTTTGTCTGGAAGCCTCGCACCCTTCAGGGAGAACAGCGCGCCCGCGCCGTCTTCGATGGGAAAGAGGTCGTCAATCTCTCGTCGAATAACTATCTGGGCTTGACCAATCACCCCAAGCTGCGCGAGGCTGCTAAAAAAGCTATAGATCAATACGGCGCCGGGGCCGGCGCCGTCCGGCCCATCGCCGGCACAATGACGCTTCATAGACAGCTAGAAGAGAAGCTCGCTCGCTTCAAAGGCGTCGAAGCGACTCTGGTCTTTCAGAGCGGCTTTGCCGCGAACCTGGGGACGATTCAAGCGTTGGTCGGCAGGGGCGACGCGATCTATTCTGAAGAGCTCAACCACGGCTCGATCATTGATGGGTGTCGCTTGAGTGGCGCAGAAATTCTCAAGTGGCCTCATCGAGACGCGGATGCGCTCCGACAACTCTGCAAAGAGACTCGGCAGAAGTATCGTCGGGCGCTCCTTGTGACCGACGCCGTCTTCAGCATGGATGGCGACATCGCCCCGATGAGAGAGCTGGCCGACATCGCTGAAGAGTTTGATCTGATCTTTATGGTGGACGACGCCCATGCCTCAGGGGTTTTGGGGCGAGCTGGCCGCGGCTCGGTCGATCACTTCGGGTTGCACGGGCGGGTAGACGTGCAGATGGGCACGCTCAGCAAAGCATTAGGCGCGATGGGTGGGTACATCGCGGGCTCCAAGACGTTAATAGAGTTTTTGATTCAGAAAGCGCGCCCGTGGTTGCTCTCGACAGCGCATCCCCCGGCGGTCGTCGCTGCCGCTATAGCTTCGGTAGAGATCTTGGAGAGCCCCGAGGGCGAGCAGCTCGTGAAGAAACTCTGGGAGAACGCGAACTACTTTAAGAGAGAGCTCAAGAGACTGGGCTTCAACACCGGGGCGAGCGAGACCCCCATTACTCCCGTGATCGTCGGCAGCAGCCACAACGCCAAGCAGCTTGCCAGAAGACTCTTTGAGGAGGGTGTCTTCGCCCAGGAGATCGTCTTCCCCATGGTCGCACGGGACAAAGCGCGTGTGCGGACCATCGTGACCGCGATGCATACGAAAGAAGATTTGGACTATGCGCTCAGCGCGTTCAAGAAGGTTGGGAAAGAATTGGGGTTGATTTGAATCACGGAAGTCGCTTCCCGTGTTCTCTGTGCTCTTCTGTGCCTTCTGTGATTCTATTGCTATGATCGCACGCTATTCGCTCTCGCCGATGCAGGAGCTCTGGACAGAAGAAGCCAAGTATCAGCGCTGGCTTCAGGTCGAGCTTGCTGTCGCGGAAGCCCAAGCTGAGCTGGGCTATATCCCCAAAGAAGCAGCCAAGGCGATCAGAGAGAAAGTCCGGCTGAACGTGCCCAGGGCCAAGGAGATCGAATCTCAGATCGGTCATGATCTGTTGGCATTTGTGCGCGCGCTCGAAGAGAGCGTCGGCCCCGAAGGACGCTATATCCACCGTGGGCTGACGTCGTATGACATCGAAGACACAGCACTAGCTCTGGCGTTTCGCGAAGCCCTGGGCATTCTCATTGAGGACGCGACCAAGCTCGCCGAGGTTCTCAAGCGTCGCGCGTTCGAACACAAACAGACGCTCATGGTCGGGCGCACCCACGGGATGCACGCTGAGCCCATCACGTTTGGGCTCAAGCTCTTAGTATGGTACGACGAGATGCAGCGCAACGTGCAGCGCCTGCGCCAGGCGCAGCAGCTCATCTCGGTTGGGAAGATTTCGGGCTCGGTGGGCACGTATGCGAACGTAGATCCCGAAGTCGAGCGTCGTGTCTGCGCCAAGCTCGGCCTGACCCCAGCGCCCATCTCCAATCAGATTGTGCAGCGCGACTTGCACGCCCAGGTGCTGACAACGCTGGCGATCTGCGCCGGCACCATAGAGAAGATAGCGACGGAGATTCGCAATCTGCACCGAACCGAGATCGCTGAAGTGCGCGAAGGGCGCCCTCACGGCTCGTCTTCGATGCCCCATAAGCAGAACCCATCCACGTGCGAGACGCTGACGGGCTTAGCGCGCGTCGTGCGCATGAACGCCCTCGCTGCCCTAGAAAATCAGACGATCTGGCACGAGCAAGACCTGACGCGCTCCTCGGTCGAGCGCATCATCTATCCTGATAGCTTTATAGCTCTGCACTATATGCTCGTCAGAATGACGGGCGTGATCGAGCAGCTCATCGTCAACGCGGAGCGCATGAGGCAGAATTTGGAACTGAGCCGCGGGACGGTCTTCTCCCAAGCGCTCTTGTTGAAGCTTATAGACAAGGGGATGGCGCGGGCGCGGGCGCACGAGCTGATCGGCGGGCTAGCCGTCCAAGCACTTGCTGAGCAAAAAGACTTCAAATCGCTCGTTGCAGCGCACCCGGAGATCCAGAAGCTGCTCAGCCCCACAGAGCTCGATGAACTCTTCGATTATGAATATCACTTGAAACACGTCGAGACGATCTTTGGGCGATTCGCCTAGAGCGTTGGCAGACTTGCATTTTCTCTCGCCCTGAGAGATAATAAAGTACTTTCCAAGACTCGTATCCAGAGGTGATCATCCTATGGCTTATGTTTCGAAGAAAGACCTCATTGACAAGCTCAACCCCCTCGTTGACGACTTGAAGCAGCAGCGCGATGATCTAGAGAATTCTTTCGAAGAATGGGATCGGGAGGCCATAGAAGATCTTTTAGACCAGATGG